>JAZGGI010000024.1 GCA_036480375.1 Candidatus Zixiibacteriota bacterium | reverse complement strand
TTTGAGAAGTTCTTTAATTAAAGCGGGATCAATCGAATTCATGTTAATTCTCCTGTGTAAATGCTTCTCTTTTTAATTTCGAAGCATAATCAATTATTTACATTTACACAAAATTCCTTACAGGCTCCAGATTAACGTTTTTGGTCATATCAAACCGATGTTGATTACGACAGACAGGTAAAAACCTGTTTTCAACTATCGCGTAACCTATCTGATATTATTGTCGAAAGATTAGTCATTTATCTTGTTCTTCCTTAATGTTTCCTGTGTCATTCCAGTTTGTAGGCCATAATCGTGTAACGACAACCCTGGGATTGTCGCTACGTAAGAATAATCAATATTGTCATTCCCGCGCAGGCGGGAATCCAGGAAAACCAGCGCGCCGCACGAAAACAGAAATTCGCCTGTGTCATTCCAGCGCACGCTGGAATCCATGCAGCCTTTTTCTAACTCCCCACGCGAATAAACTATCTGAAAAACCAATTGGCCTCAATTTGTTTTGACTCATGTACATACTCCCTCCTTCTGGTCAATTCCATAAGAAAGGGGATGTTTTTTAATTAATGGTGGGTTGGTAGGGAAAATGTTGGCATGGGCTTAATCCACAGCAAAGCTTTGACCCAGTGGCCCATTGTCCACCCGTGAAACGGGAACGGGTGCATTCCCGCATAAATCATCCACAATTACCACTCAATTCAACCCCTGTTTCTGAAATCACCCGCTCCTATAGATGATATAAATCTATTGCCGTGCGTGTGCGATTTGAGGGGAAAGGGCCAAATCCAAAAAAACAAAAAAGGACAAAACGAATCCAATTCGCTGTAGACTTAACTGTTATTTACCATTACAAGGAATTTTTGAAAATGCAAATGTGGATAACTCTTCTGGATTCCCGCAGTGACCCCTTCGGGGCCTTCATGGAAATGACACAGGCGAAAGCCTGTTTTCGTGCGGCGTGTCCCCCGCTTATGCTGGGAACTTGGCCGCTTTCAAAAATCCCTGAAGAAAAACAAGCGTGTGCCTGTCGTATTTAACACCGATTTGATATGACCAAAAACGTTAATCTGAGGAAACAAACCCATTTTCGGGAATCATGCGAACATCTACCGTGCACAATTAATGAGCCTGATGATCTTGAGAAATTATAATTGATATAAAAACGCCGGCTTAAAACCGGCGCGAAAAGTTTCGTCTGAGAATTAATCTATTTTTTGCTTTCTGCTGGGGCGAGTCTCATCGGTTCGTGATGACCTCCTTCCCACGGAGGAAGGATTTTTACGAGTACGAACAAAATCACAAAGGGCATGATTAACAACACTATCGAGACAAAGAGACCCTCAAGCCCGAACATTTCCAGTTTATAAGTAGTCAAGCCACGCAGGCTTTTGGAAAACAGTTGGCCGCCCAGAACGACATTCCAACGAGTGCTGAAGATACCGACCTGAATCAAAATGGCAGCGATAAAATAGAGCATCCGCTTCATTTCATCGGGTACTTTTCTGAAACGAGCCATGACCAGCGCGGCCATGGGCGCTATACTGCCGATAATAATCTGACTGATTATCAGACTGATAAAGAGCCGGTTAGAAATCATCGATGACAGGATATTTATCGATTCTTCTGACTCATAAAGCCGCTGGATAAAGTCCAGAAGCTCCAGTGAAAAATCAACAATCATGGCGACAATCAGGAACAGGCCCAGCTTATTGAGGCAGTCCATATTAATTCGTTTCCAGCGGAACATGGTCGTTACCATGTATATCAGGACCATTAGAGCAATACCGGAGACAATCGCCGAAAACAGAAATACAATTGGCATCAAAACGCTGCTCCACCACGGATTGGCTTTGACGGAGCCGAAAATAAATCCAACGTATCCGTGTAATAAAAACGCGGAAGGGATACCGATCAGGGTAATAAACCTGCCCGCTTTGGCGTCGAAGGCCAGGGCTTCATCGGAAGTACTGGTAGAACCCAGACTTAGCGCGTAATAAAAATATTTTTTCAGGCCGGTGCTTTTTCTGGCCCAATTGATGATATCCTGACGGTAATCAAACCAAAGTTCCAAAAGCAGAACGACCATCAGATACCAGACATAAACAAAACCGAACATGGCCATGGCCGACTTGGTGTGCGGCGTCAAAAACATCTCCAGGGCTCGTTCCGGCCTACCCAGGTGCGCCAAAAGCGGCAAGGGAGCAATTAGAAGAAATGACAGCGCCGTTAATAAAGACAGGCGATAAACGGGAATCAGGGCGCTAACTTTAAAAACTCTTTCGAGCGACGCCAAAATAAAAGCTCCCGCCACGAGTCCCGTGAGATAAGGATAAACGACAATGAGTATGCCCCAGTGGAGTTCAAATTCATTGGGATATATATACCCGGTGGCGCCGGCTATGGCTTCGACGGCATTGGCCAGAATAGTCTCCATATTTATCTCACTTCTCCATCGGCTCCGGAATAATATACTTTGGGTTTGGTGTTAAGCCATTGTTTCAGGACAATGGTATCGTTAAATCGAATAAATCGATGCAGGGGGCTATTGCGCTTCCCGATTTCACCAAAGACGCGCGCCTGGGTCGGACAGACTTCTACGCAGGCAGGACGCATCCCTTTGACGATGCGATGGTAACAAAATGTACATTTATCGGCCGTGTGTGTTTCCGGATGCAGGTACCGAGCTCCGTAGGGGCAGGCCTGGATACAATAACGACATCCCACGCAATAACTGCTATCAACGAGAACAACGCCGTCGCGGCTGGTATATGTCGCTCCGACCGGACAAACCTGGACGCAAGGCGGATTTTCGCAATGGTTACATAATTTGGGGACAAAGTAGGTTCTGAGAATTTCTTTTTTCTCATCCGCTTTTGGAAATCCGTCAATTCCTCCGTTTGGACTATCGACTTCGGCTTCCCCATCGGGTGGGATAATATACCTCTCAATCCAAGTTCTAAAAAAGTGTTCATCGCGAGGCACTTTATTTTCGGTTTTGCAGGCATCGGCGCACCGTCCGCAACCGATACATTTATGAATACTAATGCCCATAGCATAATTATGTTCGTCCGGATTGTAGTCATCGGAAGCAGACGCCAGAAGTTCGTCGGGAGAAATTATATAGGCGGCTGAAACCAGTACCGGCAATTTTTTAAAGCAGGATCGCAAAAAATCTCGTCGTTGAATTTTCGGTTTATCCTGTTCCATTATCTGGCCTCCGGATGATGTGGATAATGACAGTCCCAGCAAAGATAATTTTCATTGTGAGTTGCTAATTTAATTCGCGGTATACCCCTCGACACGTCGGCCTCGGTGTCATGACATTTACCGCAGAGAGCTCTCGATGTCGGTTTTTGAGCCCGGGCGAAGCGGGGATTGCTCATATGATCGGGCGGGGCATCATGGCAAGTCTTACATTCCAGACTGGTATGATGGGAAACCGCTTTCTGGAGAGCAATTTCACGATGGCAGGCATCACAAGCCTGAGGTGCTCTTGGCAGAAGCGGTTTATGGGGATTATGACATTCAAGACAAGGTCTGCCGGGATTATGGACCTCTTCCACAACCTGAGGAAAGCCGGAGGGACGGGCCGAATTATATCCATGACAAATTGTGCACTGATTGCGGATCCGCGGAATTCGAGGAGTATACTCATCCGGTTCTTCGGTATGAGCCATAGCCGGGCCATGGCATACTTCACAAGAAACACCACGATGATCGAAATTCATCTTTGTTTCGTATATATCGTCATGGCAATCATTACAAATGATGCTTCCCGCATAAACTACTTCCTGAGAGGCTATCTCATCGACCGATGCCGCTCGGTAATGTCCATAATCGCCAAACGTTTCGGGAACAAAAAAATGACGAGCGGTAACAAGCGCGGCAATCGCCACAATAAAGATTATGGCCAGAGGAATTATTTGCTGAGGTACTTTTTTCATAAATACTTTTTCTATCGCCTAATGAGGATAAAATCTACCCTCATTAATGTTCATTATATCGACCAAATCCGTCTATGTCAACTATTTTCTCCAATTGCAAAATGGGTGGGCAATTCGACTAAAATGAATACTCAATAGATACTGAATTGACATTTCTGAAAAATATCCATATCCCGATGCAAATATGGCGGAGGTTGCCCCTAATCTTTCCTCAATACCCCGAATTATCCAAGCATCAGTCCGCCCTGGGTCGATATTTTGGAATTTAATACACTGTCATGGGCGTTTGGCTGTCAATACTAATCAACGTTTGCCATCAATTGCTTGCGAAACATAGGTTTGATTAAACCAAATAGTATTAGTGCCGTCGGTGTAGTTCCCAATGAAGACGTCATTATCACCGTCATTGTCAATATCAGCAATCTCACAGCAAGCAATACGTCCTTTCCCCGCAAATCTGATACCCGAGTCTTCAAACTTTCCTGCACCATCATTAATCCAGACCTGACATGGTCTGCCCCAATCAGTGAAAACAAGATCAACCCAGCCATCACCATTCAGATCATTTGTGCAGACCCAGCTCATATCAACAGAGGGCAATTCCTGATTGCTTTCGACAAACCTGCCAGTGCCGTCATTTAGTAGAATTCCGGAAGGATATAATTTCCCCTCACCATTGGTATAGATTGCATCAGGGTCACCATCATTATCGACGTCTGCAAAGACGGTCGAGCAACGGAGTAATATTCGGTTTTCAAAAAAGCAAAATTTGGAGAATTCGCCATCCCCGTTGTTAAGATAGACCCGGAAGCCCTGCCCGACCTCTCTGGCAAAAATGTCAACAAATCCATCGTCATTCAGATCGCAGAAGACTGACATATCCGGATAAGTGGCACTACTTAAGCTGAAATTACTTTTACCATCATTTATATACAGAATTGTTTCCCTAGCCTTTTGGAAGAGGGCATCCAAATCGCCATCGCCGTCTACATCGACCAAATGTGCGCCAATAGTGAAAATACCAGTACCTCGAACATCAAGTTGTCCCTCTTCAAAAACACCAGTGCCGTTATTCAGATATAATGGACTTCTAGTATAAACTTCGTGGCTGGGACCAAACAACAGATCCAGATCATGGTCACGATCAATGTCTCTCGCCTCGACACCGGCATAGCCTTGTGAAAATATCTGGTCCGATTCCAGGTAATTGCCAAAACCGTCATTAAACAGGATGAGAGTCCGGGCATGCATGTTCGAAAAAACGGCATCCATGTCACCGTCGTCATCAAGATCAGCCAGAGCTATCTGGTAAGTTCCCATTGGTCTGAAATCCTGTTCGCTCTTTCGGAATTCTAAATTACCGTCTTTTGATACCACACTCTGTGAAGACTTAATATTGCTATATAGAAGAAAAATCAGTAATACACACTCACAAATAACGGCAGATTTTGGCAAAATGCGATCCCTTTCTCCTTTAATAAACAATAGCTGAAGTTTCTCAGGTTATTGAATCCGACGAATTATTTTGATAGAAAATATTTTAGAAGGGCAGGTCGTCGTCTTCGGTATCAATATCGGCTGGGGGAGCTGGCGGCGGTTCCGACGGACCGCTATCGGAGGCAGTGCCCCGTGAGCCCAAAAATTGCATTCTTTGGCCGACAATTTCGGTAATATAGCGCTTGACTCCGTCTTTATCTTCATAATTGCGAGTTTGAATTCTGCCTTCGATATAAACCGAACTTCCTTTTTTAAGATACTCCTTGGCGACTTCAGCCTGTCTTGCCCAGAGAACAATTCGATGCCATTCGGTTGATTCCTGCATCTGTCCGTCTTTATCCCGCCATTTTTCGGTAGTAGCCATACTAAAATTCGCCACCGCCTGCCCCGATGAGGTATAGCGCAATTCCGGGTCAGCGCCCAGATTGCCAATTAATATTGCTTTGTTTACTGATGCCATATTTCTCCCTTCGTATTTAATTTGTGAATATAGACCAATAATATCGGAAAGTCAATATCGTCTAAACCATGTTGATGTCACAAATTTGTTGATTGGCGATAAAATTTTCCTATATTCGGTTTTTGGAGGCGCGTGGGAATCATGATAGATATTAAAGGCTCCGTGGAAATTCTGACAGAGTTTATAAGGGATTATACTAATGAAGTCGGCATCAATCGCCTAATCATAGGCCTTTCCGGCGGGGTTGACTCATCAGTATCGGCGGCGCTGGGATCAAAAGCCGTTGGGGCTGAAAATATATTGGGTGTAATCATGCCCTACAAGAGGTCTTCTCCAGAATCAAAAAATGACGCTATTAATCTGGCGAATAAACTGGGTATATCGTTTGAAAAGGTGGATATATCGCCGATGGTGGACGCCTACTTCGGTAATAATGACGTTTCTTCATTGCGACGCGGTAATAAATGCGCCCGGGAACGGATGTCGGTTCTTTTTGATATTTCGGCCCGAGATAATCGTCTGGTTTTGGGCACATCCAACAAAACTGAAATTTGTTTGGGCTACGCGACCTGGTACGGAGATAACGCCTGCTCCCTGAATCCTCTTGGCGGCCTTTATAAAGGCGAGGTGTGGGCCATGGCAGAATATTTAGAGGTTCCACCGGAAATTATCAAAAAGAAGCCTACCGCTGATTTATGGCCGGGTCAGACAGATGAAGATGAATTGGGATTGACTTATAAAAAGGCCGACGAGTTGCTGTATCTCTTGATTGAAAAAGAAGTTCGTGATCTAAATCAGCTGAAGGAAACCGGAACTGCGGACGAAGTCATTAAGTTGGTCATTAACCGGATCAATAAATATTCATTCAAACGAGGACTTCCGCCCGTGAACCTGCTGGGAAGAAATCCGATACCGACAGAGATACTCCTTGATTGATTTTATGGATAATAACGCCATGGGTATATTGTATCTTGTCCCAACTCCGATTGGGAATATGCAGGACATTACCCTGCGGGCACTGGAAGTTTTGAAAAATGTTGTTCTGGTGGCATGCGAAGATACCCGGCGCAGCGGCCAGCTTCTGGCACATTTCGGAATCAAGGCCAAAAAAATCAGCTATTTTGAGCATAATGAAATTCGCCGGATTCCGAAGATATTAGAAATCCTGAAAGAAGGTAAGTCGGTGGCTGTGATATCCGATGGCGGTAGTCCGGGAATTTCGGACCCGGCTTTTCGCATCGTTAAGGCCGCAATCGATGAAGGAATTTCGGTAGAGGCATTACCGGGCGCGACGGCTTTGATTCCGGCTTTGACTGCTTCGGGATTGCCGACCGACCGATTTTTCTTTGAGGGATTTTTGCCGGTCAAAAAGGGAAAGAGGCGATCTCGGTTGTTGGAGATAAGTGAATATCCTCACACCATAGTTATATATGAATCGGTTCACCGAATAAAAAAGACGATAATCGAAGTAGCTGAGATTTTTGCCGAGCGCGAAGTCTGCGTCATCCGTGAAATAAGCAAGATGCATGAAGAAAAAATACTCAATAGCGCAATCGAGGTCGCGGGCATAATTGAAAAATCAAATCCAAAGGGAGAATATGTCATTGTCATATCCGGGGCTAAACACGCCTAAGGAAAGCTATCGCTTACTCGAGAAAATTATTTCCCGGATGAAACCTTTCGATCATCTGGTAGTCATTTACAGCTGGTTTATTTTCGTCATTACGATAAATCTGGCCCGACCCATCGAAAATTATATCGGAGTATTAATCTTTCATCTGGGAGCCATCGTAATCGTGCTTTTACTGGCATATATTGGCGAAAAGTCCGATAACCGCATTGTTACTTTATTTAGACTCCTCTATCCGGTAATATTAATGATATTTTTCTATGAAACGAGTGGAAAACTGGTCCACGTTGTTTTTTCTAATTTTCTTGATTATCAGGTGGTAGCATTTGAACGGTCGCTGTTTGGTGTTAGCCCAACAATCTGGCTGGATCAGCGTCTCAGCGTTTTCCGGACCGAGATTTTTTCCGCCTCGTATTTTTCGTATTATTTGCTAATTCCGGGATTGAGCTTGTTTTTATTCTTTCATCGAAAAGACGCGGAAATAATTAGATTTATGACCGCCACATGCGCCGCCTTTTTTTTCTCCTATATGATTTTCATTCTTTACCCGGTCGAAGGACCGAGGCATTTTCTTGCCACACAGTATGAAAATGTAATTTCAGGTCCGGTATTCAGACCTTTAGTCGAACTCATAATTGAAAATGGAGCTTTTCACGGGGGAGCCATGCCCTCATCGCATTGCGCGGTGGCGTTGATTGTCATGTTATTCGCCATTAAAAACTATTCCAGGAAAGCATGGTTTTTGATTCCGGTAATTTTGGGATTAGCGGCGGGAACGGTTTACGGTCGATTCCATTATATTTCGGATGTCATTGTCGGCCTAATAATCGGGGCCGTTTGTTACGGTATCATCCGTATCTATTACCCTCTAAAAAGGTAGACTGAAATCAGTTATATCCCAACAGCTTTCAAAGATTATTAATTGTTGGCATTGAAATACGTCCTGCATATATTGGCTCCAATATGTTTCTTAAAATCGAAGCGAATAAAGCATGAATGGAGTTAAATCTCCTCGATTAAAGGGCGATATTTGGGCGACTGTCTCAGCCCTCGCCACCGGCGGAGGATTTACGGTCGCTAAAACGCTTTTGCTGACTCTCCCCCCGATTGTATTTAACGCTTATATGTTTTTATTTGGTTCGGTGATTATATTAATCGACGCCGGATTTAATCGTAAATTGAAAGAGACGTTATTTATCCCTCCCGCTCAGATTGGATTTTTTGCGATAGTGGCAATATTTTTTTCCGCCGCTACATATTGCCTGTTTACGGCTCTGAGTTTTTCGGAACCGGCGACGGTTTCGTTTTTGTCTCGATTGGAATTAGTCTCAACGATAATTCTGGCGGCCATATTCTTAAAAGAACGACTTCAAAAATCGGAAGTCTTCGGTCTGATAATAGTCGTTGCAGGGATATTTGTTATGAGATATAACGCTTCAATTGAACTTTCTCGCACGGTAACGCTAGTCACTTTGGGTTCGCTGTTTTTTGGGACCGCAGAGGTTCTGACCAAATGGAAGATCGATTGGATAAATCATCGCAGTTATATTTTTTACCGAGGGATATTTATGTCAGGCATTTTCATAATTGCGGGGATTATCACCAGCAAACTCGTATTCATTACCGATATAAGATTATTGGGTCTTCTCGCTCTGACCGCTTTTTTACTGCCGTATATGGGTCGTACCGGTTATCTAAAGGCAATGAAATACATTAATATTTCTCGCTCGTCGATAATCGTCCAGAGCCAGCCGTTTTTTGCGGCCATTGTGGCATTGGCGATTCTTAACTCCTTCCCTTCCATCAAAGAAATTTTTGGCGGACTATTAATTGTCGGGGGAGTGATTTTGATGAAAGTTCTCGAAAAAAAAGCGACCACCGCGACGCGATAACCGCTAAAATTTAATCAAGAGCTTATTTCTATTTACGCCAATGAGTAGCCTCCGTCAACAACATCGGGAAAATTTTTATAATGTTTGCGAAGATTCTTCGAGATCGATAATTTCCGCCAATTCGTTCATGTCAATAGCATCAAATTTCGTGTCGAAGATTTTGGAGTAATGCTCGCTGAGATTAGATTCAAAATCATCCAGAGTGATTTTCTGATTAATTTCTTTTTCGGCGCTGGTCATCGTTTCCGGTGTCAGTCCACAGGGATTGATCATATAGAATTTATTGAGGTCAGTCGTCAGGTTGACGGCCGCGCCATGAAATGAAATCCATCGCTGAACGGCTACGCCAATCGATGCGATTTTATGATCTTTGACCCAGACACCAATATGATCATTTTTGCGGCCGCATTTGAGATTGTAATCGTCAAAGGCGCGGATGATGCCTTCCTCAATGTTATGAATAAATGCTCGTAAATCTCGGCCTCTTCGGCGCAGATCAAATATGGGATAAATAACCAGTTGCCCCGGGCCATGATAGGTTATGCCTCCTCCACGGGATATTTGATGTACTTCTATCTCGTCTATATTCAACGGACATGAGTTCTGGAAATCGCGGCCGATGGTAATGACATGAGGATGGGTGGTGTAAAAGATAGTATCACGGATCATGCCGTTTAATCGATAGCGCACCATCCGTTTTTGCCATTCATGAGCGGCCTTATAAGGACGCTGACCCAGATTCATTTTCCAGCCGAAATAGGTCGGGGTCATCAACGAAGTCTCATAGACAGCAGCATCGGCGATTCCAGGTATTCGATTAAACGATGCAAGAATTGAACCGCCGTATGGCCGTCGATTAATCGGTGATCGAATGATAAGCCGAAGGTTGACATGGAACGGATGACGATTTGGCCTTCTCGTACAACCGGCTTTTCGGAAATATTATGAACGCCCAGAACAGCGACCTGAGGCTGATTGATAATCGGCGTCGAGGCGGTGGCGCCAAACATACCGGCGTTAGTGATGGTGAAGGTTCCGCCCTGCACGTCATCAAGAGTCAACTTGTCATCACGGGCCCGTTCACCAAGGTTATTAATTTCAACAGCAAGGTCAATAATTGATTTGAGCTCCGCGTTTTTCACGACGGGGACGATAAGTCCGCTTTCTCGCGCCACGGCGACACCGATATTGTAATATTTTTTGATAATGATTTCGGTATCAGTCATAGAGGCGTTAAGTGTCGGAAATTCCTTTAAGGCTTCAACTGCCGCATTAATTATAAACGGCATAAAGGTAAGCTTGGCGCCGTAGGTTTGATAAAAGCTGTCTTTGTATTTATTCCGGTATGTAACCAATTCCGTAAAATCGCAGTCTTCAAAAGTAGTAACATGCGCTGATGTTTGTTTGGAACGCACCATGTGTTCGGCGATTGATTTTCGAGCGCCAACCAGAGGAATACGTTCTTCGAGTTGTTCTCCGGCAGATGCCGCGGGGGGAGAATAGATCGGCATTTTTGTGGTAGTTGCGGTGGGTTGCGCCTTGGCTACCACGGAACGGGCAGCGGCGGCTTTCTTGACATCTTCCTTTGTGATGCGGCCATCGGGGCCGGTTCCTGATATGGCAGCGGGATCCAATCCAAAATCACGAACAAGTTTACGAACTGCGGGAGCCATCTTCGGTTTTTTGCCGGATACGGTTGGCTGTGGAGGTTGAGGGGCAGCAGCCTGCGGCTCTGGAGTGGTTTCTTTAGGCGGGGTTGCGGTCTTCTTATCGGGAGCCGCTTGGGGAACATCTCCGGAAGTGTTTATGGTACAAATCAGGGTCCCGACCGGAACGACATCGTCAGGTTGAGCATGTAATTTTTCTATGACGCCATCAACTTCGGATGGAATTTCGACATTGACTTTATCGGTCATAATTTCAACCAGCGGTTGATTGACCGTTACTCTATCACCTTCGGCAACTTTCCACTCGACAATTGTTCCTTCCAACACAGATTCCCCCATCTGGGGAACGACAACTTCAAATGTCATTGCAACCTCCAATTTATTATTGATAGCAGCCCCCCGGATGAAACGTATCAATATACTTCAAGCATACGTTTTAATGCGATTCTGGCTTCCGACTTGATATCTTCAGGAACCACAATTCGGTCAAAACTATCAAGATTTTCAATGGTATTCGCCAAGTCAGCTAATGTCGTACGATACATATTGGCGCATACCGGGCATTTCTGTCCGGACAGCTCGAATATTTTCTTATTGGGATAAGTATGAGCCATGCGATTGATTAAATTTATCTCCGTTCCAACCGCTATCGTCGATCCTGCCTGTTGTTCTTTGATAAAATTAACCAGAAATTTCGTCGAACCAACGGCATCGGCTTTATCGACCACTTCCCAGGTGCATTCCGGGTGAACCGCGACTTTGGCATCAGGGAATTGCTGGCGCACCTCATCCACATGCTTCGCTGTGAAATTAGTATGAACGTGACAATGGCCTTTCCAGAGAATTAATTTCGCTCGGCGCAGACGGTCAGGATCAATCCCACCGCTGTCGCTTCGAAAATCCCAAACAACCATTTCGTCATCGGAAAAACCGAGCCATCGACCGGTGTTATATCCGAGGTTTTCATCGGGGAAAAAGAATATTTTTTCTCCCCGTTCAAGAGCCCAATTATAAGCGGCTTTCGCGTTTGATGAAGTGCAAATCAATCCGCCTTCCCGGCCGCAAAAGGCTTTTAACTGGGCGGCGGAATTCATATATGATACCGGAATTGTTTTTTCGGAGACGCCCATATCTTTCAGATAGTCCCAGGCGGCCAGGACATCATCGATATCGGCCATATCCGCCATAGGACATCCGGCCAGTGGATTGGGCAAATACACTTTTTGATTATCGCCCGATAGAATATCGGCCGATTCGGCCATGAAATGGACGCCGCAAAAAACAATGAACTCCGAATCTTTACGCTGTGAAGCGGTTTTTGACAGATCGTAGGAATCGCCTACAAAATCCCCCATGAACGCGACTTCGAGACGCTGATAATGATGAGCCAAAATTGTCATTCTTGAGCCCATCGATTTTTTGGCGTCAAGGATGGATTGCTTTAATTCCTCATCAGTCGCTTGACGATATTTATCCGGTACCGCAAAATACATACAATTTTGTCCCTTATCCCGCCGAAATCATATTCAATATTATACGCAAAAATTTTCGGCGTAATAGTTTTCTTTTGCGAGGATTATATAAATTTTTGTTGGCGGCGTCAAGAAATCAAAATCATTTCATGATACTACCATAATGGCGTCCATCATTTTCTGATTTTCAGGCATTCCTTTTTCGGCGAATATAATCTTGCCGACGGATTCGATGACGTAAACCGAGCGCCGTATCAACATTCCCCCTGTATTGAGAGAATCATATTTTTTCGCTATTTTCTTATCCGGGTCAGATAATATTGTAAATTCAAATCCTTTTTTATCGCAATAATTTTCATGGGATTTGACTGATGCGGGATTAATTCCTAAGATTTCTGTATTTAGTTTCTCGAATTTCTTCCGTTCCCCCTCAAGGGCAGCTAAACGAAAGGCTGAATCCCTTGAGCCGTCGAGATTGAAATAGGGCGCTTTATCGCCAATATTAAACAAACCAACACCACCTCAATGATTATTAATTTTGAGATAATTACGTTGCTCGGATAAATTTGCGCAAAAAATTTATTTTAGTTCCGCGAGGACTCTGAATAGTTCCTCAACGTCGGGCTCATCATCCAAATCATGATGATCGATATACCTGATAATGCCTTCTTTATCGACAACTAATATCAACCGCTCGGTAAAGCCCATATCGGTCAAGGCGCCGTATTTCTTGGCCACATCCCCGTGGGGCCAGAAATCCGAGAGCAACGGATAGTCGATTCCCCCCATAGAATACGCCCAAGATTCATGGCTCGGAATCGAATCAACCGAAATCGCCAACACCTGCGTATTGAACGCTTCAAATCGTTTTAATTCTTCCTGGTACCCGGGGATTTGACCGCTACAAATCGGAGTCCAGTTAAGCGGATAAAACGCGATGACAACGTTTTTTTGTCCCCGGTAATCCGACAGCATTATTTTTTCACCCAAATGGGATGGGAGCGTAAAATCAGGAGCCTTATCTCCTACGTTTAGCATATGATTTTCCCTCTTGCCCTGCAGAAATTAATATGGCATTGATCGTGGATTTAATCTTCTAATGGCGCCCCCTCATCAAAACCGAACCAGAAATGTCCGCCAGATATTGCCTCGCGTTCCGCCTTCAAAGATTCATAATGTCTGAATTCTTCTGCGGCCATATCCTCGCAGACTTTTTTAATTTTATCGTTAGGAGCGGTCGCCGAACCGTTCCTGTAATAGTTGGTAGCGGCCAGTTCGGCTTCAATGGCCATATCAATATATTGCATTTCCGATAAATTTTCGTCTTCACGATGATCGGTAAAAAACTTAGATAAAACGCTGACACCTTCTTTTGGCAATTCATCTACTTCTTCGCCGTAAATATCTTTGTACATTTTTATAAGCAGCGCCTCATGGTTGAATTCATCCTGAGCCAGATTATTAAGTTTGCGTTTGGCGTCCGGATTGGTGGCTTTAACCGACAGGAATTTATAGAATTTCTGACCGTCAATTTCGGCCACGATAGCCTGCTTAATTACATCTTTTGATAGTGCGTCGGATGACATAAATTACTCTCACATTCTAATGCCCGGAAAAGAACTTATGATGTCTTTTCCAATTCTTTAAGTTCTTTTCTCAGTTTTTTCAATCGTTTATGATCTTTGGACTCTTTGCTTTTATCGAATAAGCGACCGAAGTGATTCTTTTCGATTCCCTGTTCGAGTCGTTCAATTTCTTTTTTCAGCTTTTCAATTTTTTCAGTCATGGCATCCACCCGATTAAATTTACAAACCATAGTCTACAACAATTACACCCTGTTACGCAAATTATTCAATATCTTTTGCGCACCTGAATCCGATATTGAAATCCCTCCAGTTGGGCGGTAAGGCGTTTCGGAAATAAACCTGGTTACAATAAGGACCAGAATGCCATCCTCCCCCGCGAATGATTTTGAACCTGCCTTTTTCGGGACCGGTCGGGTTATCAGTCGGACCGGTTGAATAATATGATTCACTGTAGAAATCCAAAGCCCACTCGTTGGCATTTCCGGCCATATCATAGAGCCCGAATTGATTGGGGACAAAACTTCCAACGGGTATAGTCCCTTTGGCGACTCCGTCTATCGTGTAATTGGCCAGAGTTGAATCAATTTCATCTCCCGATGGATATTTTTTGCCGCTCAAACCGCCCCGCGCGGCATACTCCCATTCGGCTTCGGTAGGTAATCTTTTTCCGGCCCATTCGGCGTATGATTTGGCTTCTGACCAGCTAATGCCGGTGACCGGATGATTGGGATAATTCATTCCGCTGTGAAAGTCAGCCATGCCCCAGAATTCCGGTAGTATGGCGTCTGTTTCCTGGCAATATTGATAGAATTGTGCGTTGGTTACTTCATATTTATCAACATAAAATGAATCAATCGAAACCTCGTGAGGCGGGTAATGGTCGCCCTCGGTAGAATCTCCCATGATAAATACCCCACCGGGTATTAAAACCATCTCCTGCTCTAAGGGAATTTCGGGAATTTCCTCCGGTTTTTTCTCAATACAGGAAATACCCGCAAGCGCAATTAGCAGGATAATTGCCGAAGCAAACCTAATCATTTTGTCCATCGCTTATACTCCTAAATCCGAATCGCTACGATTTGTTCATTGACTTTTGGATTTTCTTCCAAGTATCTCTGAGCGTAACGGTTCGATTAAAAATAAGATTATCGGGCGTCGAATCTATATTATCTACACAAAAATATCCAAGCCGTTCGAATTGAAATCTATCCCCCGGTTGAGCATTTGCCACAGACGGTTCCACACGGCAGTTCTTAATAATTTCCAGCGAATCGGGGTTTATCGGCTCAGTAAAATCTTTCCCGTCCGAAGCATCGAGTGGATTTTCCTTAGTAAAAAGCGTATCGTAGAGCCTGACTTCGGCCGGGATGGAATGCACAGCCGAAACCCAGTGCATCGTGGCCTTTACTTTTCGTCCGTCAGGAGCGTTGCCGCCGCGGGTTTCGGGATCGTAGGTGCAGCGCAATTCGATAACATTCCCGTCGTCGTCTTTGATAACTTCTTCGCACTTAATAAAATAGGCATATCGCAAACGGACTTCCCGCCCCGGCGCCAAACGGAAGAATTTTTTGGGCGGGTCTTCCATGAAATCATCTCTTTCGATATACAATTCATGAGAGAATGGAACTTTGCGGGTTCCGGCCTCGGGGTCTTCAGGATTATTGACGCAATCCAGTTCATCGACTTTGTCTTCCTGATAGTTTTCAATGACTACTTTCAGCGGACGCAAAACCGCCATCACTCGGGGGGAATGTTTGTTCAAATCTTCGCGCAGGAAATATTCGAGTAAAGTTAGATCAACCATACTCTCCCGTTTGGCCACACCGATATGATCGCAAAAAGCCCTGATGGCATGCGGCGTATATCCCCGCCGTCTAAGCCCTGATAAAGTCGGCATGCGGGGATCATCCCAGCCGGAAATAATGTTTGCCTCCACAAGCTGACGCAGTTTTCTTTTACTCAGGACAGTATAGGAAATATTAAGTCGGGCAAACTCGATTTGCTGAGGATGGCATTCGGTTTTCAACTCATCCAGAACCCAGTCATATAGCGGACGATGGTCTTCAAAGGATATATCGCACAGGGAGTGCGTTATGCCCTCGATTGAATCCGAGAGACAATGAGTGAAATCATACATCGGATATATGCACCATTTGTCGCCGGTTCGGTGGTGCGAGGCGTGCAGGATGCGATATATTACCGGGTCGCGCATATTTAAATTGCCTGAAGCCATGTCGATTTTAGCCCGCAGAGTTCTGGAACCATTGGGAAACTCACCGACTCGCATGCGTTCGAAAAGGTCAAGGTTTTCCTCAATTGACCGGTCACGATAAGGACTGTCCTTTCCGGGTTCGGTTAAAGTACCTCGGTATTGACGAATTTCCTCGGCGTTCAAATCGCAGATATAGGCTTTGCCCATTTGTATCAGTTGAACTGCATAATCATATAATTTTCCGAAATAATCCGAGGCGAAATGGAGGCGATCTCCCCAGTCGAATTCGAGCCATTTGATATCGTTTTTGATGGCGTCAACGTATTTAGTTTCTTCTTTCGTGGGATTGGTATCGTCAAATCTCAAATGAGTTATCCCGCCATGTTCCTTAGCCGCTCCGAAATTCAGGCAGATGGATTTGGCGTGGCCGATATGCAAAAAGCCGTTGGGTTCCGGGGGAAAGCGAGTGATGACTTTGCCTCCGTGCTTGCCGCTGGCGACATCATCGGCAATAATTTGCCGAATAAAATCGAGCGATTTTTCTTTTGGGTCTTTGGATGGTTTCGGATTATTCATTGTTTAACATTTCCCTGATATACCGGGCTGCCGTTCGCATCCGCTCGACAACTTCCTGACGGCCGATAAGGGCCAGAAGCGCGTACAGGCTCGGGCCGGTAATCATTCCGGTTACCGCCAGGCGAGTGGGATGTATTAACTGTCCGGTTTTTATTTCTAATTCTTCGGCATAATTTTTTAGCGAGTTTTCAAGGTTATCATGATTGAATCTTTCGATTTTTTCAAATCGGTTGGCGAGTTCGTCGAGCCGGTCGGCGTTATCGGAATTGAATTGTTTTTTGACGCCCTTCTCTTCATACGTAAGCGGGGCTTCAAAAAAGTAACGACTGCGTTCGACAAACTCATCCAATACCGAGGCGCGGTCTTTAAGGAGTTCAACAACCTCCATCAGGTATTGCCAGCGGGTTTCAAATCCGTATTTGGTATAGACTCCGGCCTCAATCAGCATCGGGGCGAGAAGTGTTGCCAATTCGTGGTTGGATTTTTTTCGAATATGCTCGGAATTGAAATGTCTCATTTTGACCGGGTCAAAAATCGCGTTAGATTTATTGAATCCATTGATAGAGAAACTTTCTATTAATTCAGGTATGGTGAAGATTTCGCTGTCATCTTTGGGCGACCATCCCAACATTGAAAGATAATTGACTACCGCTTCGGGCAGAAAGCCTTCTTTGGCGTAATCGGAGGCGTTGGCGGCTTTATCCCGTTTTGATATTTTCTTTTTTCTTTCATCGAAAATCAGAGGTAGATGGCCCATACGAGGAACCGGCAGATTGAGGGAATTATAAATTAGTATCTGCTTGAAACTGTTGGTCTGATGATCGTTTCCGCGCAAAATATCGGTGATTTTCATTTCATGATCGTCGACAACTACGACAAAGTTGTAGAGTGGCCGGCCGTCGTTGCGACACACCACAAAATCCTCAATATCTTTGTTCTGGCGCACCATTTCGCCGTACACCAGATCATCATATTTCGTCTCTCCTTCGGGAACTTTTATTCTTATAACAAATAGTTTGTCTTGATTTAGGTTTTTGTCAATCTCTTCTTTGCTAAGTCTCAGGCAGGTACGGTCGTATTTATAATCGGCTTTTTCAGCTTTCGCTTTTTCGCGCTTGGCGGCGAGTTCTTCGGGGGTGCAGAAACAGCGGTAAGCATTTCCCGAGGTGAGCAGTTTTTCCAGATATTGTTGATATAGTTCACTCCGCTGAGATTGAAAATACGGGCCTTCATCCCAATCGAGTCCGAGCCATTTCATTGAATCGATGATGGCATCAACCATATCCTCCGAAGAGCGAGAAGTGTCGGTATCCTCTATCCGCAGAATGAATTTACCGCCCGTATGACGAGCGTAGAGCCAGTTGACAATGGCCGTCCTGGCCGTCCCGACATGAAGAAAACCTGACGGCGAAGGAGCGATACGAGTTCTTATTTCAGACATTTACAACCTTTATAAAGCGTTTTGGCGCAAGTGAAAATTTCGGAACAATATAAAAATGATCCTTGTGCGCAACAAGATGTTTTTGACCATTTATTCCTTTTTCAACAGGAAGCGGGCGTCAACCGCTTTACAGCAATCCTTTTCAGCTGAGGCAATGAACGGATTAATATCAATTTCTTTAAAAACACTGAAGTCGGTAATTAGCTGCGACAAACGAAGCAAAGCTTCTTTCAATAAATCCAAATCTATCGGCTTGGCGCCCCTGAATCCGGTCAAAAGAGGATATGATTTCAGACTTTTAATCATGCTTTCGGCGCCGACGTCAGTCAGGGGCGTTATCCGGAAAGAGACATCTTTCATGATTTCCACATAGATCCCTCCAAGACCAAACATGATAAGCGGTCCAAAAGCGGGATCGACACTCATTCCCATAACCGTTTCGATTTCCCCCGATACCATCGATTGAATTCCGACTGTAAATTTTTCACCCTTTTTGAGGGGACCTATTTTGGTTTTTAAGTCTGTGAAGGCGTCTTTCAGTTCTTTATCGCTCCGGATATCAACGGTGACGGCACGAGCCTCGGTTTTATGGAGAATTTCGGGGGTGTTGAGTTTCATAACGACCGGGTATCCGACATTTTTGGCTACTTCCACGGCCTGTTTTGCGCTTAATGCGATCGTATAGGGTGCGATCGGGATTCCGTAAGCCTGAAGAATATCAAGGGCGTCATTGCCGACGATGGCATTATTACCGGCTTTTTTGTTCTTTTTAACGATGGATTCGACTTTGTCCTTATCAACGTCAAAAACCACGAACTTACCGCGTTTGCGATGCAGGTATTCGCGATATTGATCAATACATTTCAGCGCTTTGGCGATAGCTTCGGGGAAGATATAAACCGGAATGCCGCTTTCCTGAAGTTTCATCATACCCGGAGAGCGAAATCCGACGCCCATGAAGCAGACGAAAAACGGCTTCTTTGATTTTTCTTTGGCGTCGATTATCGATTGGGCCACTTCAAGCTCATCGATAGTTATCGGCTGAACGAAAATGGGAATAATCGAATCATAAGTTTTATCTTTGCTGACCGCTTCAAGGGCTAATTTGAATTCCTCTTTACCGGCTCCGGCCACGAGGTCAAGAGGATTATTCAAAGACACTTCCTCGGGCAGGAAATTTTTCAACTCTTTTTTTATTTTGGCCGGCAAAGGGGGCAATTGCATGCCCTGCGAGGCAATGGCGTCGGTAGCAAGAATTCCGGGACCTCCGGCGTTGGTAACAATCGCGATGCGATTGCCTTTGGGCACCGGTTGGCGGCTCAGAGCTATGGCGACGTCATATAATTCCTCGATGGAAGTCGTTCGCATGACTCCGCATTGCTTGAACAAAGCGTCCGAACCGACATCGGCTCCGGCCAAAGCCCCGGTATGCGACGAGGCGGCTTTGGCTCCCTGAGATGTTCGGCCTGATTTTACGGCGACAATCGGTTTGAAGTGAGTCGTTTGACGGGCAATTTTCGTAAATCGCATTGGATTACCGAAACTTTCCAGATACATCAAAATCATTTTAGTCTGTTCGTCGTCGCGCCAGTACTCGACCAAATCATTACCGGAAATATCGGCCTTGTTGCCTACCGAGCAAAACATGGAAAAGCCAAGATTTAATTGATCCGCGAGATTAAGGATGGCTTCGCCTAACGCGCCCGACTGAGACACAAAAGAAATATTGCCTGCTTTGGGCCGGGCTTTTCCAAAGGTTGCGTTAAGCCTAACATTGGGATCGGTATTGACTACTCCAAAGCAATTTGGCCCGACCATGCGCATGTCGTTATCGCGAACGACTTTTAGAAGTTCGTTTTCACGCTCGATACCTTTACCCCCAATTTCTCGGAATCCGGCCGAAATAACGATGAGGCCTTTGACGCCTTTTTCGCCGCATTGTTTGGCAACGTCGACGACATATTCCTTGGGAATGACGATTATAGCCAGATCAACGGCGTCGGGAACGTCAAGAATCGTTGAATAAGCCTTAATGGAGTGAATGACGCCGGCCTTGGGATTGACCGGGAAAATTTTGCCGTTAAACTCGTAAATAATCATGTTATGTAAAATCTCGCGGCCGATGGTATTGCGCCTTGAGGAGGCGCCAATTACGGCAATTGAGCGAGGTTTGAATATGCTATCCAGATTTATCATAAAATCCGCCCTTATTTACATGTAAAAACTCTATTACAATCGGTATATTCCGATCATAATTTCAATCAATTATACCCCTGTCCCACGGCAATGTCAAATAATGTCAAAATAAATTCATTGCCTATTTAAAATAATTTCGTAACTTTTGACAAACTTGATTGAAAAAACGTATATATATAGGAATTTAAAAATCAGAAGGGGACTTTTGATGAAATTTGAGCATTATGAAAAAGACGGTATTGACGTCATTGAAGTTAAAGGCAAAATCATGGGCGGTGATGATTTTCTTCCACTGGACGAAAAGCTATACGCCCTGATTGGCCGAGGACGAACCAGGGCAGTTTTGGATTTGTCCGGCTGCGCCTGGATTAATTCGACCGGTCTGGGTCGGTTGATTCATCATTCGACGAGTTTCAAGGATCAAAAAGGGGAATTGAAACTGGCCAATTTGACGGAGAAGATCGATAAAATCATAACTATTACCCGGCTTTCTGAAGTTTTTGACGTAACTGATTCAGTCGAAGAGGCTCTTTCGAGGTTTTAATTCATTGAGCTCGCAAATTAATTCAGGGCGGGAGGCATTTCTGCCTTCCGCTTTTATTTTGCCAAAATATCATTCGTTTTCTCGTAACAATTATTAGATAACCTAATCGCTATTGAGTAATAGAGTGATGAAATTTTCGGTTCCATATTCGTTTTTTTTCGCGGCTGTTTTTATAATCGCTGGGTGCGATTCGGATGATGATAAAATTACTCCCCCTCCTGTAATAAACGATCATATCATCCGCGTACCGGGTAATGAAGCCACGTTTCAGGCGGCGATAAATGAGGCGTCCGATGGTGATACCATTCTGGTTGCTGACGGCGTTTATCAAGGATTTGGCAATCGTGATATCACATTTAATGGGAAAGATATCGTCATAAAATCCGAGAACGGACCCCGGGTAACCGTTATAGATTGTCAGGCTGATAGTTTCCATCAGCACCTTGCGTTTGACATCGAAGCCAAGGAAGACGGAATCGTCATTGATGGATTTACAATTCGAAACGGCAATCATAATAATGGGGGAGCGATTGAGATTCGTTCATCGTCGCCGACTATCAGGAATTGCATTTTCAAGAACAATACGGCTCCGGTCAGCGGCGGCGCGATTCGCGCCAAAGGCGGCGATCCGGTTATCGAGAATTGTACCTTTTATGGCAATTCTTCGATTGTCGGCGGAGCGATTTATGTTATTGCCGGAGCCTCGCCTCCTATTCGAAATTGTATTATCGCGTTTTCCACCCAGGGTGGGGCGGTGCTATCATCCGATGGAACCAGCATACCGCAGATTTCATGTACCAATATTTTTGGCAATAGCGGCGGTGATTGGATTGACCGGATTGCGCCGCAAGCCGATTCGAGCGGTAATCTTAATCTTGATCCGATATTTTGCGATACGGCTTTGAGTGTTTTTAATCTCCTGCCAACATCCCCCTGCGCCCCTGCCAATAATTCGTGCGGGGAATTGATTGGTGCGCTGAATGCGGGGTGCCAGTAATAATTTCCTTCATATCTGAGAGTTATCCACATTTTATTTTTTGTAAATTCCTTGTTAGTTCATATCTCTATTCAGGTTACAGCAAATTGGGTTCGTTTTGCAGGCAAAAGCCTGTTTTCAGCTGTCGCGCGGTTGACCTCCGTCGGTTCACCGCTTCGCTAAGGAACCGACGGAACAGTGAGCAACTTCTAAAATGGGTTTGTTTCCTCAGATTAACGTTTTTGGTCATATCAACTCGGTGGTGATTCAGGCAGGCGGGGGCCTGTTTTTTGGCTGTCGCGCGGTGTCCCTGTCTTTTGTGGAGAAGATAGAATATCATCTCGGGCTCGTCGCGACGTGCGCCCACGGGTGCATTTGTTTTCTTTTGATAATCCATACTACTTAATGATGATTGTTTCGGAATCAATGGGG
The DNA here is from genome assembly GCA_036480375.1 of Candidatus Zixiibacteriota bacterium. Classification (NCBI taxonomy): domain Bacteria; kingdom Pseudomonadati; phylum Candidatus Zixiibacteriota; species Candidatus Zixiibacteriota bacterium. The sequence goes on along the minus strand of JAZGGI010000024.1, from coordinate 275,286 downwards.
GAATTGTGGGATAATTGTGTGATTCCAAATGGAAACGTACTTATTTAAATCGATCAAAGTTAAAAGCAACATATTTGTTAAATTTGTCTTTTGGTATTTCTCTATTTTCACGAGTTCTCTTACCGTTGAACCAAATTGATCTTTTCCCTATGTTTTTTCCTGATTTATTTACAACCGATTCTTTAATAAACTCGTTGGATGATAGAATCCACATCATGTCCATTCTCTCAGAGTAAAACACAAAATAATAATTATTTCTTTTTTGATGAGTTATTGCAGCGAAGAGGGCAGCATCTCCAAAAATAACATCCTTTGAACGAGCCTTTATTTGTATTTCGCAAAAGGAACCATCCCTTTTTCTTATAACGGCATCAATACCAAAATCATCAACAACTGGAACATATACGTCCAAGCCTTCCTTTAGCATTTTGCCGATAATCCAATATTCCATTCTTTTTCCATATCCAGCGCTATGCCTAAATGATATTTTCTTCATGATTTCTCCTTAATATTCAAGTACCAATTGGGTTCTTTTTCAGCATTTTCGCGCACAATTGCTAAATTCTCTTGAGATTTTGGATAAAATTCTTGATACAGTAAAAATCTTTTAGATACTTGACTATTCATATATATAAGAATGTCCTTCACGACCGAGATCACACATGTATAAACGGAAGAAGCATCTCCAAATTCTAACCTATATACTTCCTTATGAATACCTGTAATAGGCCATTTGTTTTCATCGAGATTATCATCAACTAAATGATTTCCATCCTTGCCAATTTCTATATTAAATTTTATTTTTGTAACTCTACCATGGACAATTGAATTTCTAATTTTCGCATATTCACTCAACTGTTCAAGGTCTTTATTATCTTCTGCAAAATAGTCCTGTGGGGGATTTTTTTCAACATTACACAGTACGGGAATAAACCGTATCTTTTCACACACCGGCCAGTACTCAAGATCTCTGCTCCTATGCTTTTTATTCATCCATTCAGGATCAAGAACCGAAATATCATGCTTTTTGAACGCTTCCAAAACTGAATTTGCGAATGACTCCAAGCCTGCTACGCTTGCAATTATACATGCCCTAGAACAGGCCCGCACTCTTGATAATATATTCTGATCAAAATATTCGGAATCGTTATCTAATTTTCGTTTAAGTCGCTTTGCCTCGCTCAGAAAATAATCTGCGTCATTAAATAAGGCCTGAAACGACTTACTTAGAACATGTAATTCCTCGACTGGCATAAGCTCCTTCATATAGGTTTAGTTATGCTATTTTAGTTTTTTTTATCAGTTATGCCATTAACATTAAATAGTTGTGTGTTTATTGCAATCACTTTTCCAAATATGTGATGTACATTTGTACAGTATTGCCGTAGAATAATCATGCGGAGATAAGAACACACCCCGTCCCTGTGGAGCACCCACAATTGTCGAAACCGCAGGGGTTTCAACCTACGGGGGAACTGTCAGGTCACAATTTCGCTTCGCAAAATCAAGACCTGACAGAACGACGACTGTCGAAACCGCGGGGATTTCGGCCTATGCGGAAACTGTCAGGTCACAATTTCGCTTCGCGAAATCAGGACCTGACAGAACGTGAAAGAAATTATGGTGATGTATTTGTACATAGATGTGGATGCGTTTTTGGCGGCGGTGGAGCAGTCAATCAATAAGCATCTGCGCGGGAAGCCGGTGATGGTCGGCGGGTTGAAGAACGAGCGGGGAATCGTTTACTGTTCCAGCTATGAAGCCCGCGCCCGGGGAGTCAAACTGGGGACGAACCTGCGCGAGGCGGCCAGATTGATTCCCGACGGAGTTCTTATCAAGGGCGACTGGTTTGTCTATGAGCAGTACTCCGACCGGTTGATGGATATTTTACGGGAGTTTACTCCAAAGCTGGATCAGATTTCTCCGGACGAAGCCTGTCTTGATATCACAGGTTTGGAGCGGTTGTATCCATCGTGGGAAAAGCTTGCCAAAACAATCAAGAAACGGGTCTGGTCGGAGTTGGTTCTGAGCACTTCGGTTGGAGTGGCGTCTTCGCGGGTGGTAGCCAAGATCGCATCGGAAATCGTCAAGCCAAATAATTTGACAATTGTTGAACCGGGGACCGAAAAGGAATTTCTCTGTCCCCTGCCGGTCGGGAAAATCCCCGGAATCGGACGGGTCGGGAAACGGATACTGAACGAGATGGGGGTCAAAACAATCGGGCAATTGCAGGCGATTCCTGAAAATTACCTGATAAAGCTGTTCGGGCAGAATGGGCGCAAGTTCGCGTCGTATGCGATCGGCAAGGACGGGCCGCTTGTTCGTGATTTTTCGGCGATTCGTTCGGTTAATCGGGAAACCGGGCTGGCCAAAGATTTCACTGACCGGAAAATTCTGCTGGGTCATTATTATTATCTCCTGGAGCGGGCCTGCCGACGGCTGCGCGATATCGGTAAGAAGACGGCGCGGATGACAGTCAAGTTTCGTTATGCCGATTTTGAAAATATCGAGGGACATATATCGGTTTCACCTCCAACCTGGGATGAGAAGGTTCTCTATAAGCACGCCAAACGGATGTTTACGACGATGTACAAACGCCGCCTGGGGATTCGGTTCGTTGGCGTAAATTTGTCGGGATTGAAAAATTCGGTTTACTCGGAGTCGTTTATTTTCGACCGCACCGAAAAAAACGAACGACTTTTGGGGAGTATCGATGATATCCGCAATCGGTTCGGATTTTTGTCGGTGACGACCGGACAGACGCTGGCGCTCGGCAATGAATACAAACAAAAGGCGACCGGCTATGAGTTACGCACTCCCGGGTTGTCGAAGTAATTTTTCGCTTTTATGGGGTACGGCTCCCGTTGAGGATTTAATTGGGGCGGCGGGCGATGACCAAGGGGCGCAAAAGCGGAAAATTCAAAAAGTTATGTAATCAATTTTTGGACGGGGCGGTCAAGAATGGCGTTTCGAGGAAAAAGGCGATTGAGATTTTTAAGCTACTGGCTTTATTCGCGGGGTATGGGTTTTGCAAGGCTCATGCGGCAACCTACGGGTATTTGGGGTATCAATCGGCCTATCTCAAGGCCCATTATCCGGCGCGGTTTATGCAGGCGGTTCTCAATAATGGGGGTGGGTATTATCCGGCGGCAATTTATATCGCCGAGGCGCGGCGGCTGGGAGTGAAGATCAAGCATCCGGATATAAATAAAAGTGGCTGGCACGAGACAGTTGACAGGGATATCATGTATGTGGGACTGGGGCGTATTCGGGATTTGGGTGAGAATACAATTGAACAGATATTGGAGACGAAGCCGTTCGCGTCGTTTGATGATTTTGTCGAAAAGGTTCGGTTGTCGGCAGGGGAACTGGAGAATCTAATTAAGGTTGGGGCTTTTGATAGTATTGACACGATTCGTCCTTGCCTTCTGTGGAGATTGCGATTGCGCCGGGGGAAGCGGCAGCCGGTGGGGGCGGCTTTGTCGATTAAACAGACCGGGGATGATGATATATTCTCAGGACAGTTGATTATTCCTCGGGCCGGGTATTTGCCGGATTTACCTGACTTTACACCATTTGAAAAATTCCTGTGTGAGCGCGAGATTCTGGGATTTTCGGCGAGCGAACATCCGTTGAAGCTCTTCCCAGCCTACGATGGAAAAACGTTTTCCGAAGTATGCGAATTGAGCGGTTCCAAAGATGGGGTCGCAATTTCGGCATGGCTGGCGGATATCAAACGGATTAAAACGCGCGAGAAAAAAGAGTCGATGGTTTTTTTGACGTTCGAGGATTTGCGGGATACATTTGAGGTCGTTTTGTTTCCGGAGAGTTATAGGAAATATCATGAGACGGTTCGGCGGTTTCGGTATTTTTATATCGAGGGGGAGCTCAATACCGACGGTGGGACGACAGCGATAATCGCAGAGAAACTCTCCCCCGCTCCGACCGGGCTGAGCGATAAAACGTATCTGTAATCTTATATTGACTGAGCCGCCACTCTCATATAGATTACAGTATGAATCCGAAAAATATACCTGAGAAAATTATCCGCGAACTGGAGAAACTGCGCGAAGATATTGAAGAGCACAATTACCAGTATTATATCTGCGATAATCCAACCGTATCAGACGCCGAATACGATAGGCTGTTTGACCGCCTGCTGGAGATAGAAAAGCAGTATCCGGATTTGGTAACGAGTTCATCTCCTTCCAGGCGCGTTGGGGCTCCGCCGTCGGAGAAATTCGAAAAAGTCAAACATCGTATTCCGATGTTGTCGCTACAGAAGGTGACGACGTTTGAAGAGTTCAAGGAATTTGACATGCGAATTCAAAAATTCTTGGGACACTGGGCGCTTATAGATATGGAATATATTTTTATGCCAAAGTATGACGGACTTGCGATTGAATTGGTTTATGAAAACGGGCAATTAATTACAGGATCAACTCGTGGCGATGGGAGAATTGGTGAAAACATCACTCCAAATATAAAAACTATTCAATACATTCCTTTACATCTATCGCAAGAAACTGCAAAAATATATCCGCTTCTTGAAATCCGCGGCGAAGTGGTAATGCCTATAGATGAATTTAAACGTATAAATGAAATGCAAGAATCGCTTGGATTACCGCCTTTTGCGAATCCACGAAATGCCGCAGCAGGTTCGGTTCGGCAGTTAGATAGTCGAATTACGGCTAGCCGTAATTTAAAGTTTTGGCCTTATGGTATTTCACAACAAGATTTGCCTAGGCTTAATAAGTATTCTGAAGTTCTGGAGCTCTTAAGAAACGAAAAGTTCTTAATTCGAGAAGATCAATTTTCAGTGTATAATATAGGTAATCTGGAAAACTTACACAATCAATTGCAAAATCTTGTTGAAAGACGACAATATCTTGACTACGATATTGATGGCGCTGTCATACAAGTTAATGATTTCGAATTTCAACAAAGACTCGGGCAGGTAAGCCGTGCTCCCCGGTGGGCGGTGGCGTGGAAATTCGCCGCCGAGACGGCTGAGACAATTCTCGAGGATGTCATATTCCAGGTCGGTCGGACGGGAATCATAACCCCTGTGGCGGCTCTCAAGCCGGTGCGGGTTGGAGGCGTTGAAGTCAAGCGTGCTTCTCTTCACAATGAAGATGAACTGCGCGAGAAAGGCGTTCATATCGGCGATGCGGTAATAGTCCGACGGGCCGGGGACGTGATACCCGAAGTGGTTGAAGTTATCGAAAGCAAAAGACCCGAAGGAAGTCATGCCGTTAAATTTCCCGATAGCTGTCCATCGTGTTATGAACCGATATTCCGGCTCGAAGGCGAAGCGGCCTACAGGTGTATTAACGCCGCCTGTCCGGCGCAGATTGTCGAAAAGATTTTTCATTTCGCGTCCAAAGGCGGGATGGATATTGAAGGGTTGGGCGGTAAGCTGGCTCTGCAATTGGCTCAGAAGAAACTGGTGCAGTCTCCGGCCGATATTTATTTTTTGACAAAGGAAGATTTGCTGCCGCTGGATTTGATGGCGGATAAACGGGCACAGAATCTGCTTGATGCGATTGATGAATCGAAAAGTCGGCCGCTTCCAAATATTATTTTTGCCCTGGGGATTCCCGGAGTTGGTGAAACAGCGGCGAGGACGCTGGCAGAGAGGTTTGGTACGATTGATAATTTGATTTCTGCTTCGTTTGAGGATTTGGATTCAATTAGCGGAATCGGGCCGATCCTGGCCGAATCGATTGTCGGATATTTATCGAATGATGCGGGAAAAGAGATAATTTCCCAGATGAAAAAAGGTGGAGTCAAATTTACGGCATTCAAGAGCGAACGACGGGAAGTTGAAGGGATCGCCGGAAAGACTTTTGTGATAACCGGAACATTATCCAAACCACGCGATCATTTCAAAAAGCTCATCGAAAACGCCGGCGGTAAAGTAGCGTCGTCGGTATCGAAAAAAACCGATTATCTTTTGGCCGGTGAAAAAGCAGGCAGTAAACTCGATAAGGCAAAGAAGCTGGGTGTTGAGATTATATCAGAAGAAATTTTAGCTGGATTATTGAAATAAATATTTTATATATTGAAAAAATTAGTTCAACATTTATAGTATGTGGTAATTGATGTGAGACAATTTAGTGATTTAATTAGTAAGCCAAAAGACTATATTACAAATCCTAAGAATCGTTTAGAGTTATTGTTGGTCAACTCATTCGTTCTAATAGCCTATTTCTATTTATTCACATTTCAAGATATATTAGGTATTTCTGTACCACTAGTTAGTTTTGCAACTTTAATAGCAATTCCATCCCTTTCACTTGTTGGAATTCCATTAATTAAAGTAATTTATATTAGCCCAGATAAACTTCAAAGAGGCGTTGGCAAGAAAAAGGCAATCAGATTTTTCCAGAACGAATTCCCAAGTAATTATTTAATAACAAGGTGTCAAATTTGTAATGAAGATATAAATACATGTCATAATTTCATAACAAAAGAATCATATGATCATATCCGAATTTGGTTTAACGATATTTTCCATGGAGCGATAATGGAAAATTACCCAAAAGCTGTCCATCAAACATATAAAAAAGGATATACATGTAAGCTACTCTTCCATTTATGCGGCATTCTTCTTTTTTTCACTGTAGTTTCTGTATGTACCTATACTTTTTATATTGTGACTAATTATCACGATTTAGAATTTGCCGTTTTTGATTATTCTTATCAGATATTTTATATGCTTTCTTGTCCGTCGATATATGGTTACATAAAATTCACGAATAAAGTAAATACTGATAATCCCACTGGGTGCTGGCACGCATGGCGCGAAATTAATCGTATTCATACCTCTTGGATGAAAAAAAATGATAAAATCTTGAATAATATAATTTGTATAGCTAATGGAAACGGAAAAGTATATCAAAAGAGAAAGTAATCTTGAATGGTAGTTGATAAGGTATTAAAGGAAAAAATAAGTTCCGCTAAACAATTGATCAAAAAATGTCTTACTAAGCATAAAGATCCAGTTATAGCGTGCTCATTTGGCAAAAATTCAATGGTAGTGCTTGACCTAGTTTATAAATATCGCCCGGATATTACCGTATTATTCAATGATACATTGGTCGAATATCCAGATACATACTCATTTAAAAATTATATCGTCGATACGTGGAAGCTAAACATCATCGTAACTAAACCTACCAAAAACTTCTGGTGGGTTGTGGAGAATTATGGCTTTCCCCTATTTTCCAGAAAGGGTCATAAGGATGCAACTAAGAATTGTTGTAGGTATTTAAAGGAATATCCTCTTGCAAAAATCTTAAGAAAATACAAATTTGACTTATATTTTACAGGACTGACTAGATTTGAGTCTCGCCTAAGAGAATTTTCCGCTCGTAAATATGGTGATTATTTTTATTCAAAAACGCAGAGTCATTGGAAATGCCATCCAATTCAAAACTGGACTGAAGAAGATGTATGGAATTATCATAAAATTGAAAAACTTCCATATAATGGATTATATGATAAAGAGCCCGTTGCGGGTTTTATTTTACGTTCTGGTTGTTGGTGTTGTACTATACCAATAAAATATGGTAAAATCGAGTTTTTACGCAAAAACTACCCAAAACATTGGAAAATACTTCTGAAAAAGGGGTTGGGTGATTTAGTGGTCAAGCATAAATTGGGTCATGAAATTTCAGATAAAAGACTTAAATTTTTAATAGAAAACCGTCCCTGCATCTTTGATAAATTTTGATAAAATGAGCCAACTTTCAGGAAGCTGGCCGGCATCCCTGTGATGCCGCCAAAAACATTTATATCGCGCTTCGCGCGATTGGCAGGAGCCCGGTGGGCTCGTTCACTACAACTGAGAGTTTTCCCGTTTTGCGGGAGAACGAGTCGGGAATCCAGGATTATTCAAGCTCAGCATGGATGCCAGCTTTCGCTGGCATGACAGGAAATTACATATACTTGCTTACGACAACTTTCGAGTTGTCCCAACACACAATTATATAAAAACGACAACCCGAGAGTTGTCGCTACACGCAAACATACAATAGGGCCAACTCGAGAGTTGTCGCTACACAAATTTGTCGGGTTTCTCGCATCGACCCTGTCGGGTCTTCACTCGGAACACCGACCTACCACTACATGTAATACAGATGATGTCGGAACCGCAGGAATTCCAACCGATAATCTACAAATGCTGCTTATTCCTTATATCCTTTTCCAAATATTGACTATCCCTCGCATTTTACTTACTATTGATTTTTACTTAAAGGAGATTAAAAAGTGAAAATATTATTGATTCTTTTGATTGTTGGCGCGGTGTCGATTTTATCGGCGTGTTCAAATATGGATAATTACCCGGAAAATGTTTCCGAGGCTTTGAATTTTGCAGGTGACAACAGAGCCGAACTTATCCGCGTAATTGATCATTACAAAGACAGCGGCGATTCCCTGAAACTGCAGGCCGCTTACTTTTTGATAGGCAATATGGAAGATCACTGTTATGTCACTTACCGTTTATTCGACACATCGGAAAATACCGTTGAAATTGATCCTATGACATATGAGAATTATGAAGTATTGACAATCGCTATCGACTCTATCGAAAAGACCCGAGGCGAATTGGATTATGAATCGACAGATAAAATCATGGATATGGAAACTGTCAGCGCCGATTTTTTGATAAATCAAATTGACCTGGCATTCACCGCCTGGCGGGAAAAACCCTGGGCCGGGCATTTGAATTTCGATGAATTTTGCCGCTATGTCTTGCCCTATCGGGGCAGTAACGAACCTCTGGAAGATTGGCGTTCGCACTTTGTCAAAAAATATGCCGGTATTGATACGCTGCTTGAAAACTCCAAAGATCCGGTGGAGGCCGCCGGATTTATAAATAAAGATGTCCGCACCTGGTTTGGATTCGATCCCCGTTATTATTTCCATCCCACCGACCAAGGTATGACTGAGATGCTTGCGTCAGGATTGGGCCGCTGTGAGGATATGACCAATATGGCTATTTTTGCATTGCGGGCAAACGCCCTGGCGGTCACGTCGGATTTCACTCCCTATTGGGCTAATACCGGAAACAATCATGCCTGGAATGCTATTTTGACGGCCAACGGTACGGTCGTTCCCTTTATGGGAGCCGAAGCCGATCCGGGGCAATACAAATTGCACAATAAGGCCGCCAAAGTATATCGCAAGACATTTGATAAGCAGATGGGCAATCTTGTTTTCCAGCCCAACAAGCAAGATTCCCTTCCGCGCTGGTTAAATCGAAAATACTACACCGATGTCACGGCTGATTATATGGATGTTTGTGATGTTGCCATATCCTGTACCGAAGAGATTCCCGACTCGGCAGACATCGGCTATATCTGTGTTTTCAACAGCGGTGAATTTCGGCCAATTCATTGGGGAAGAATCGAAGACGGCCGGGTGACATTTACGGATATGGGAAATGGTATTGTCTATCTGCCCGCCAGTTATCAGAATAAGGAAATCGTTGCGCTGGCTTCTCCGTTCATACTTACCGAAGATTGCCGGATAGAATATTTGATTCCGGATACCGGCCGTACCATATCAATTAATCTATCCGGAGTAACCAAACGGGCAATGGCGGCATCTACCGAAACAAGTAAATTGGGTTCATTAACCATCGGCGAAGAATATACCCTCTCTTACTGGGACAATGGTTGGCAGACTTTAAAGGAATTTAGCGCGGCGCATAGCGCGGTCAGAATTGATGAGCTTCCATCGGGCTGTCTTTATTGGCTGATTTCATCAGATGGCGGTCGGGAAGAACGCATCTTTACGATAAAAGATGGACAGCAAATCTTTTGGTAGTGTGATTGGCAGGGGAATTGGCTGGAGCCTTGCAGGCTCCATCCCTACAAATCTTTATGGATGTCGAAACCGCAAGGATTTCGACGTACAAATAAATAGAGACAGTCCTCGCGGGTTGTCTCTATGCAGGATTTATTGTAAACATTGATTTTGTTATTCGCGTCTTAGAGCATCGATCGGATTTTTGTTGGCTGCCTTAATTGATTGATAGCTGGCGGCAAGCATAGCCATAAGAAACGTTACAAGGGCCACAAAACCGAAAGATAGCGGCCCAAGAGAAACCCGAACCGGTAAATAAGATAGCATATCAGACATCATGAGATAACAAATCGGCCACACGATTATATTGGAGATAGCGACCAGAATGACATATTCTCGCGACAGCAATTTAACAATACCCGGAACCGTTGCACCGAGGACTTTTCTGATCCCGATCTCTTTGGTGCGCTGTTCGGCAGTAAAGGAGACGAGACCAAATATACCGAGGCAAGCGATGGAAATGGCTATTATAGCGAAGGCTCCGAACATTTTTTGTTGGCCGCGAATATCATCAAATTGCTTATTGATAGCATCGTCAAGAAATGAATATAAAAAGGCCCGATCAGGATAAATATCCTGCCAGACGGATTTAACAGAAGCGAGAGCCTCGTTGATATCATCAGCCGGCAACTTAACGGCGACGGCACCAAATAATTTAGGGGACCTTCTTATCACTGACATTTCCGGATCACCGTATCCCACGGCCGAACTATAGAAATTCTTGACGACACCAACAACTTCGAAAGCGACGTCTTCCCCGGCGTACAGCTTTCGTCCGATGGGTTCGTTCCATTTCATTTCTTCAACAACAGCTTCGGTAATAATTACCTCGATATCGTATGCCGCGGAATTATCGGAAAAATTTCTACCCTTGACCAGATTCATGCCAAACATCGATAGGAAATTTTCATCGCCGGCGAAATATGATGTGATAAATCTCTCTTCGTCCTTTCTCTCGTCATTGGGATAATAGGCCGCGTAAGTGTTGGAGCGCACGCCGGGGAATTGGTTGCCTGCGGTCGCCGAGACGACACGCGACTTATTTAGAATTTCATTTTTAAGAAGAAGAGAAGTAGCCGACGCGTCCTCACCGTCGAAATTCATAATGATAATATTATCCTGTTCAATCCCCATATCCATAGTAGTAACCAGGGAGATTTGACGAACCGTAATTGTTGCGCAAAATATAAAAACTACCGCGACGCCAAATTGGAAAACAACCAGAATGCGGCGAAGGAGAGATTTAGTGGATTTCATACTCGACCGCGATTGGAGGATTGAAATCGGCGTAAAGCGCGACAAATACAGAGCCGGATAGAAGCCGGACAATATTCCGACAATTGGAATAAGGGCAATCGTGGCGATAAGCATAAACGGATCATTATAAAAGTCAACAAGCATATCCCGCGGAAGGCTACTCTGGAACCAGGGTTTACAGACATTGTAGATCACGACTCCTATCCACGTCGCGATACCGGTAATGATGATGGATTCACCGAGGTACTGGGGAATGAGTTGTTTGCGCATGGCGCCAAATACTTTGCGGACGCCAACTTCCTTGATACGGTCGGCCGATTGGGCGGTTGAGAGATTTATAAAGTTCGTGATGGCCTGGAATAGGATAAAGAGCGCGATTAATCCAAAAGCGTAAATAAGCGAGATTTCACCTCCAGGATAAAGTTCACCCCGATAGCCTGAGAAGAAAGTCGCGAAGTAGATATCTTTTAAAGGATTAAGCATAAATGTATATTTTTCGACTTCATCCGGCGAGATATAGCGGTTGAGAATAGAGGGAATTTTCGGCAGGAGTTCATCCGGATTGGTATTTTCCCGAAGCAAGAGATAGACGTAGTCATTGCCCAATGTATCCCATGCATGAATATCTTCCCCCATTCGTTCCAGAGTAGAATAGGAGAGTATAAAATCACAATATAATTGCGTATTTTGAGGGATGTTATTGAGAATACCTGTAATTGTCGCATTGATATTGTCATTAATAATTATATCCTGCCCGAGGGGATCCTGATCGGGGAAATACTGTTCAGCGGCTTTTTCGGTAATCAGTACGGAATTGGGGTCGGTTAGAGAGATTTGAGGATTCCCGACTTTAATCGAGAATGTAAAAACATCAAAATATTCAGGTTGGGCAAATATCATTTTCTTACCGTGAGTATAACTGGCTCCCTCATATTCATTTATAATGCGGTGACGTTCTTGGCCGGTATAAAAACTCTTGATATCGTGCACACGGAAAATTGCAGCCGATTCAACTTCGGGAAGGTTTTCAATCAATGACTGTCCCAGTGGTCCCCAGACGCGAGCCGAGGCCATCTCGATTTCACCGGCGGCATATTTGCCCTGCAGGCGATAGATGCGATCCTTATTGACATGGAAATCCTCGAAGCTGGTTTCGTAACTGATATACCCAAGAATCAGAAGGCACAAAGCAAGTCCCGTTGCCAATCCAAAGATATTAATAGCGGTAAAGAGTTTTTTTCTGAGAAGGTTTCTAACGGCTGTCTTAATATAATGCCTGATCATAATTTGAATTCCCTAAGCTTAAAATAAAATTAGCATTTTTCGCATCATATATATATTTCTACGTGAGGAGTAGCGCAATTGATTCAATACCGTAAAAAATCCTTTTTGGGGATTATTTTCTTCTTTTCCATTTTTCGATTCATCGACATGATTGATCTCTCACTTCCACCACATTGCTATAGGACCGCTTTTTACTCACATAATCGTTAGGTATGTAGCAAAGATAATGCCAATATACGTAAGACATTAAATGATAGCACATTAAGTTTATCGAGGAAATGGCGATATGTCCGTATATGAGATAATCAATGTTCAATAATGGACACTTTTTTGATTTTATATGCCTTTTAAGGATGATTTAGCTTATAGTTTTTAATAAAGTATAAATTGGAAGGATATCATAAATGAATCGAGAAAAGAGATATAACCATTTCTTAGAAAACTGTGGTTTCGTCACTTGATATCTAAAATAAGCGAGAAGCGATGAGAATTACCCAGATCTGATTTAAAAGGGATAAATGCATAATCGATTCGCAAATTTCTGTACACAAAACCTGAGCCCGCGCTAATATTCTTATTGTCATAACCTGTTTGATATCCGGCCCGCAAATATAAAATTTCATTGTATAAATATTCGGCTCCCAGATGAATATGACTCTCCCCGCTTTTAATACTGACGTAATCGACGGCGAATCCAAAAACATTCTTATTAAATTGAGAGCCGATTCTTATAATTGTCGGAGCATCCATCTCTTTCGAAATATATTTGAATTTTCCGCCCAAATTTTCGACAGAGGCGTGGGCAGTGATGCCATGATTGAATTTATAGCGAGAACTTAGTCCCATAACTATGGTTGAGACTCGATCAATATCTATTTTTTCAAGCAAATAGCCTAAAGATAAACCGGCTGAGAATTGGTCGGTAATATCATAGGCTCCGTACGCTTTGATTGCGAAATCATGGGCAGTGAAAGTATATAATGGATCGGCACTGGGAGTTTCGTCGCGGGCTTCAATATCGTCGATAGATGAAAGACGAAGATGCATTCCGAAATCGGCGCCGACGGCGGGAAATATCATCGCCAGCGTGCTGGTGTTCCGGTTTTGAATAAAGCTATTATAGGAAACGCCTAATTGGCCGCGAGACATTCCCGTAATCGATGAGGAGTTATATTCCAGGTTAAACGGGTCGGTGCCGGCAAGCATTGCCATTTCGCCCATGGCCGATTGACGGGCTCCAGTCAAGTTTAGCATGTTGCGTAGTCCCGTTTCGGCGAGAACGGGTACGGTCACCATTAATAAAATTAAAATCTCTATTAGGATCGATATGCAATATTTTTTATTTATCATTATCTTAATCCATCATTAAAGAAAAACGTCAAACGAAACGAGAATATCATCGCCTTCACCTACTCGGTCGGTAAGATACGATAGATCTATAGCAAGAGCGAAGGATGTAAATATCTTTAGAAACCCGGTTCCAAACGTCGGGTGACCATCGTTTAAGCCAGCTCTCAAAAACAACATTTTACGATAAGAATATTCACCGCCGAGATGTAATTTAGATTGCGATTCCGAGTTTACTTCAAAATCGGCCGAGAAAATATATTTATCCGGTTTTTCCAATGCTATGCCGGTGCGATAATTTATCGGGAATTTTTCTTCGTAAGTCGAGCCCCTCTCGGACCCTCGCGTTTGCCAGTAGCTGGTTGTTGTCCATTTGTAAGTCGCGCCTAAATTTTCAACAACCATTCCCATTCTCAATAGTGGAATAACATTTTTCAGGGTAGTTTTTCTCATATCCAATTTAAACAAACCCCCGAAATCGATACCAACGGTATAGGCATTAATATTGGAAATAGTGTTTTGGATATAGTATGCTTTGCCGCCTAAAGAGAGACTCTCGCCAAATAATTTGGCGAAGGTCGCACCAATAAGATTCTCACTGTAGGTTGTTTCGAGGCCCGTCAGGATATTGCCTTGATTGTCTCTTTCCTGCAACGGTGAGGTACCTGCATGAACCCAAATTACGCTAAATGAAGCCATTTCTTTTGCGGGCATTTGAAAATTGGCGTATCCGAGGCGTCGGTCAAGTTGCATAGCTCGGTAGGAAAAGGAGATAATATGCTTGCGGCTTTGGGCAATCCCGGCCGGGTTATATAATGGAGCCACTCCTCCTTCAGCGATCGCGGTAAAGGCGCCACCCATGGCTGAGGCACGACCTCCCAGGGCCATGGTTTTGAATACGGCGGGCTGGCCGCCATCACCTTCAGCCAGGACAGTTGAAGCCAATAGCGCCAGTATAAAAAAGAGAGTTATATTAATCACAAGTATTCTCATCACATATCTCCAATTAAGGTATTATCGCCAGACGTCCCCAATATTCCTGACCCGCTGAGTATGAAACTTTAAAGAAATACATCCCGGTAGCGACAACCTCGCCGCTCTGGTTATAACCATCCCAGGTTTCGAAATAATCCTCACCGCCTTCACGGTATCTATTCTCAGAGGGGACGGCGACAAGATTCATGGCAAAATCGTAAATTTCAACTGTTATATAGGCGCTTTGCTCTACGCGATAGTGAATGGTCAGGCGGCCGTTTGGATTGAGAGGCGAAAACGGGACAGGCGCGGCAAAAACATCGGCGGCGGCATCGGTTGATTTGAAAACCCTGATAATGCTCCAATTGTCGACATTTTCGATTGGCCGGTAGGCGATTCCGAATGAAGTTCCGATCCAGAGAATTGAGTCAACGACCTCGACGGAATAAATTTCTGTTTCGGCCCAGATAGTATCTTTGGTAAAAGGATCAATAATTTCAGCCTTGTGCCATTCATCCCTCGAATTGGGGGCAAAGTAAAGGCCGCTAGAGGCGGCGGCATACGCTCCGCCGTTTTGATCGAAGGCGAAATTCCAAATCATTTCGTTGGTCAGAACCCGCGTCCAGCTATCGCCAAAATCGACGCTGTAGGCGACTGAATTGTATTGCTGCACTGAGTCCGTTATTCCCCGGCAGGCGGCCCAAAGGACAGTATCGGTACCGGTAATCTGTTGATCCAGAACGACGACCCAATCGCCGGGTAAGCTTGTATTGGCACGAGTTCGCACGACAGCCAAATCATGTTTTAAAGAATCGGTATTAGCTCGGAAGACGCGCCATGAGGTATTATCTATCCGATATCCGAATCCTCCGGTCGAACCGGCAAAGAGGCGGTTTCCGACCCAGTCCGCGGTTTGAAATTTATAGCTAACGAGAGTTTGGCCGGTGGAGTTATCATTAGTAACAAAGGCGAAACTGTTAATTTCGGTAAGGTTGATATTGTAGTTTCCGCTGAGCCCGGTTGAAGTGGCAAAGGTCGTGAAAGAATCTGAAACCGCTATATCATTTATTATCGTTGGCGGGTTATCGCTGAAAAGTATATGAAGAGCATTATCGGTTTGATCGAATATCTGAATGGCGGCGTAGTTTCCCGAACCTGAGCCGGGATCGATTGGTTCAACGGCAATCCATTTGAACGAATAATCACCGGCGGAATCGGTGACATAATGATGTCTAACGATAGAGACAACGGAACCGGTGGAATCGTTTTCCTCAAAAGTTATCAGCGTGTCGAAATCAAATGTAAACGGAGGTACATAAGACGCCTTTACTAATCCCGCCCGGGTGCCGAGAAAGACTGAATCTTCAGTAACATCAATCGAGAGCACTTGATTGCGGCGTGAAGTAAAACTCATGTCAGAAGAATCGATATAGAACCTTTCCCAGGTCGATCCAGAGTCAACGGAGTGAAAAACGCCGCTATCTCCGGCGGCAATGTACAATATCGAATCGTTAAAATTTTTAAAATCGTATATTCCAGCGCCATCACCTTCAAAGTATGTCGCGGAATGTTTGGTCCAGAAGTCACCGGGACCGGTTAGCGAGTCATCGAAAACACTCCAGAGTTGATCGGCATTATCGACATAATACAAACCCAATCCGGACATATCAACCGGATCAAAGGGGGCAACCCAGACTTTATTGCCAAAGACAAACATTTCTCGAATCCAGTGGCTGGGTAGTCCGGTATCAAGACCGGAGGTGTGGAAAATATTAAGCGCGGAATCGGCCTGGCTGACTCCATTTTCATGTGCGACGTAGATAAAATCGTTATTACCGGCAATAGCGGTTATGTTATTGCCGCCCTGCTTGACACGTTTGGGTATATAAAGGAATTTCTGGATGCCCTTAGCGGTACCGCCGTAAACAACCATAGTATCGGCGTGCAAGGTATCAACGAAGCAGGCATAGTACCGCCCCGATACCAAATCGGCCCAATTGTCGGCGGCCCAATCGGCGGAATCGACGCTCGAGAGAAACATGTGTGACCAGTCCTGGCCAGAATTATGACTGACGATTAAACCGCCGTGAAAACATGCCGCATATGTGCTTTTCTCGTTGCCCACCAGATCATAGCAAATACGGCCGAACCCCGAAGCTTCGTAAGGCGCCATGCTTTCCCAGTTTTGGCCGTTGTCATAGGTTAGATTAAATCCATCACCGAATGGATAATTGACACCCTGATACGGTTCGGTATGCGAAGTCGCCACCCACAATTGTCCGGGGCGGCCAAAAATCGCCGACGGTTCATCTGAGTTTAATCCAGTCTGGGCATTATAAGTAAACCATGACAATCCCCCATCCGGAGAATAGCTTAAGCCTCTGCCGCCCCCCATCCAGAGAATATCCTCATGATGAAGAATCTCAATATATGAGTTAGACGTTAAGCCGGAATCCGCCTCTTCCACGGAATAAAGCATCCGGCCCAGCGCCGGATGTGAAGTTATCAGGATTAATATGATTGTCAGAGAGTATAATGACTTTGAAAACATTTAATTCCTTCCCGCCAATAAAAAATACCGCGCACCCCAAAACATCGGACGGGGCAGCGGCCGGTCGATTCAAATCGTTATATATTTCATCTACTCCACACACATTAGCGAAGTTTACATATTCCTCCAATGCCAAGCCAATCTACTCAATCGGACGGCAAAGTCAAGCGGTAAATGAATGTCTTCTAACAAATTCCCGAGCTAATCCATGCCTGAGGCCGCGAGGACTGGCAATCGCCGTTTCTATATTCAATTGTTTAAACAAATATAACAGCCAAAAAGCTCCAGCAAAAATTATTTCGGCTCGTTTTTTATCGACCGCAAGTAATTTACGACGGGAAGCCAAACTCCGGGAGGCCAGATTTTTGACAAGATCGGATAGCCTGCTAAGGGGAATATTCAGGCCTTCTGTTCGATTGTGAAATTGATTATCAAGCAGGAAAGCCAGAACCGATGATGTCCCGCCGACCAGATGTATTCGGGCGCTCATAAAAGGTCTGACGGCCGCAATGGATTCGTTATAACGCGATAGATAATTTTCAAATTCGTAGAATCTGTTTTCATTGACTTTTGAGCGGGCGTCGAAAATTTCCGTTAAACTTACCGCTCCTTCCGGAAGCGAAATAAAAGCCTTTCTATTGGCGCCTTTATATGAGATCAACTCGGTTGAGCCGCCGCCGAGGTCGATAACGCCGGCGAATTTATTGCCTCTATGAAATCCTACGGCTCCGATAAATGAGAGATAGGCTTCCTCTTCGGGAGATAAAACGCGCACTTCATTTTCCAGATCGATTTCAAGCCGGCGCCTGATGGCTTGTCCGTTTTGGGCTAATCTCAACGGATTGGTCGCGGCAATTATAATTCTTTCGGCGCCTTGTTTGATGGAAAAGGTCTTTAACCTTTTAAGCATTTTCAGGAAATTTTTGTAATTCTCGTCGCTGATGCGAGGATGTTTATTTCCTTTAAGATTTTCGCCTATTCGGGGTGAAAATCTCTTAAAATGAATTTCTTTGATGTTACTTTTGACATCGAAAATTGAAAAAAGAACGGAATTGGTTCCGATGTCAATAACGGATAATTTATTCATGAAATTTGTCCGTTAGATAAATCCCGCATTTCGGCGGGATTCTTTTGATTAAGATTTTACATTGCCTCTTTGAGTCTGGCGGTCAGGGCGGGAACAATTTCAAAGAGGTCGCCGACAATTCCAAAGTTGGCAATATTGAAGATCGGGGCGTCTTTGTCGCGGTTAATAGCCACAATCGTTTTCGATGAACGCATTCCAACCAGGTGCTGGATGGCTCCCGAGATACCAATCGCGAAATACAGTTTGGGATTGACGGTCTTACCGGTTTGGCCGACTTGATATGAATAATCAATCCATCCGGCATCGACTATGGCTCGTGATGCTCCCACAGCGGCTCCGATCGAATCGGCCATTTCTTCAATTATATTGAAATTTTCTGCACCCCGGATGCCTCGTCCTGCGGCAACGATAATATCGGCTTCGGTAAGGCTGACCTTGCCTCCCGTCGCGGTAACCCGTTCGGTGACTTTGGCTTTCGTTGCCAAAAGCCCCTGGTCAATGTCTTCAGCCGTAACCTGACCGGCATCTCCATCGCCCGCTTCCGGAAACGCCTTGGGACGCAGGGATACAAAAAACGGCGCGGCGGAGTTGTTCTGTACGGTGAAGAAAACATTTCCTCCATAGGAGGGTCTGAGCGCCGTGACCGTGTCACCATCCATCGAAAGTCCGGTGCAGTCGGATGCCAGGCCCCCGCCACATAGCGCGGCCAGACGACCAATCAAGGCTTTACCGTAAAATGTCGCTGAGCCGATGATAAGGTCGGGGTTTTCTCTTTTAATAAAGTTTTTTAAAATCCTGGCGTACGATTCATCATTGAAATTTTCCAGTTGGGCGTCGGCGAAGACATGAACCCGGGCGCCTTTGGCCGCCAGTTTATCGCCCATATCTCCGACCTTTCCACAGATTAATACGGTTATTACATCTCCGCCCAGGGTTTTAGCGGCACCTATCGATTCAAAGTTTATATTTGATAATTCGTTTCCTTTTTGCTCGGCAATCGTCAATATTTTCATAGTCGAGAATTCATCCTTTCTAAATTGATTATCAGAGTAATTTGAGAGAATATAAAATCATCGACTAAATGGGGCAACCAATTTTTAATTAAAAACTTAAGGTGTGAAATAATTAACCCGATTAATCGTGAAACTTACTCGTTTTCCCACTCGCGATATCTGACAGCAAATTTCCCAATTCCGAGAAAGATTCAGTTTTATTGACCCGGCGTCTGATTTCGCTACTGCCGATCATTCCCTTAACGTACCATGCGACATGTTTTCTCATTTGAAGAACGGCCCGGTCTTCCCCTATACCTAAAGCCAGGATTTGGGCGTGTTCCAAAATAATTTCAGTCTTTTCCTTCAAATCCGGAGGCGGTAAAACCTCTTTATGCATTAGGTAATGATTTATATCACGGAAAATCCAGGGATTGCCCATTGCGGCTCGGCCGACCATAACGGCGTCACAGCCGGTTGAATCCAGCATTCTTTGGGCGTCCGGACCGGAGCATACATCGCCGTTGCCTATCACCGGAATTGACACAGATCGCTTGAGTCGTTCGATATCGTCCCAGCAAGCATGGCCGCTGAACTGTTTACTTTTGGTGCGGGCATGGAGAGTAATAGCTGAAGCTCCGGCTTGCTCGCACACCCGCCCGGCCTCAATATAAACCTTGGTCGTTTCATCCCAGCCGGAGCGCAGTTTTACGGTTACCGGAAAATTACTGCCGGCGACAGCCGCTTCGACTAAAGAGCGGGTTAATCCCAGGTCTTTGAGTACAGCCGCGCCACCGTTTTTTTTGACGACTTTTTTGGTGGGACAGCCAAAATTCAAATCAATTATAGCTGGATTTCGCTTTGAAACAATTTGTGCCGCACGGTACATAATGTCGGGATCAGCGCCGAAGAGTTGGATTCCGATTGGTTGTTCCTGGGATCCAAAATCCAGCAATTTCTCGGTTTTTTCTCCCCCATAAGCAAGTCCATGGCTGGAGACCATTTCCGTATAAACGACAGCAGCTCCGAAACGTCGCGCCAGAATTCGGTAAGGAGGATTTGAAATCCCCGCCATTGGGGCGCAAAGGACTTTCCCCTTTATATTTAAGTTTCCAATCATCATGCCGACAAAATAACAGAAGACCATAATTTTAGCAACTCCGGCGTAATTTATTTACCGGTCGGGAATTATGATTAGACTTTTATACTTTCGAGCGAAGTAATATCGAGAGGAGATTCCTATGCCCGAAATAGTCGTAAAATTCAATGAAAAGGTCATTGAAAAGGTAGTTACGGAGAAAAAACGAATCAGTATCGGACGGACCAAGGATAATGATATCGTTTTGGAAAATCGCGGGGTTTCGCGCAAGCACGCTCAAATCGAGTTTAACGAAGATAGCGCCGTTATCATCGACAATGAATCGCTAAACGGTGTATTCGTTAATAACCGCAGGATATCTGAAGAAATGCTGCGGGATCAGGATATCATAACGATTGGGAAATATTCTCTGGAGTTTAATCAGGAAACAGATAAGCCCGATCGCGCCGGACAGATGGACGGCACGATGATATTAAATACCAAGCAACAGCGTGAGTTGGTTGACAATGACCGCAGGGAACGCGAGTTAGTTTCGCGGGTGGGCGGAACAGTTCTTTTGGGTTTGGAAAATACCAGGACATCGGAATTCAGGATTGATCGGGATGTCACGACTATTGGAAAGGCCAAATTCGTTCATGTTCAGGCGAGAGGATTTATGATTTCCGGTATTCAGGCCAAGATTGTCATGGAAGGAAACGATCATTACCTGGTCAATCTCGGACGGCGCGGCAAAACCAAAGTTAACGGAGATGTAGTAACACGGACGCTTCTTAAAAACAGCGACATTATTCAAGTCGGGAAATCGACATTCCGCTTTGTTGAGGGGAATTAACATATGAAACTGGCCGTTCTATCAGATGTTCATGCTAATCTTGAGGCCTTAAACGCTACTTTCGCAGAAATAGAGAGACAAAAAGCCGAAAAGATCTTTTTCCTGGGTGATGCCGTCGGTTATGGCGCCGATCCGAACAAATGCGTTAAAATGATAAACAAGTTTTGCGATATAAAACTCCTCGGTAATCATGATTATGTCGCTCTGGGATTGGATAATTCAAGTAATTTCAATCCCGTTGCCAAAGAATCAATTATGTGGACACAGGATAAGATGAGGCAAAAGACAATTGAGATTTTATCCGATTTTGATATGGAGGCAAATTTTCTCGATTATTATTTTGTCCATGCCACTCCTGATTGCCCCGCCGACTGGAATTATATGTTGACTCCCGGCGACGCCGAGGAATGCTTTGAGCGTTTTTCTCAGCAGATTTGTTTCGTGGGACATTCTCACTTACCGTGCGTGTTTTGTATGCATCCGGACGGTTCGGTTTCGATGACCGATACAATCACGTCGTTTGATGCCAAGCCGGATTGCAGATATATTATAAATGTTGGATCGGTCGGACAGCCCCGTGACGGCAATGCCGACGCTTGTTTCGCGATAATTGATACGGACAAAAACCAAATTGATATTTGCCGAACGGAATATGATTTGGAACGGGCTCAGCAGAAAATGCGAAAAGCTCAATTGCCCGAATATTTAGCCAGTCGTCTGGCCAACGGAAAATAGATGGATGAGACGATTATGCCAAAGAACTTATCGTCATATTTACTTTATACTTTGATTGCGGTTCTGGTAATCAGCCTGTATCTCGGCGATTTTACCGGAATGAAAAAACTGCAATGGAAAATCGATGATCTTATGTACGCCATAAAAGGCAGCAGCAATCCCGCTTCGGATATTATAATGGTTAATATCGATGACAAATCAGTGGATGCTATCGGAGAATGGCCCTGGGATTATGAATTGGTTGCGGATTTGGTCGCGGTGTGCAATTCAGCCGAACCCAAATCGATGTTGTTGAACCTTGAGTTGCCATCCCGCGTGGCTGAAGATACCACGGGAAAGACAAAAATATTAGGCAATCAGATTTCCTGGACCAACAATATCATCCTAATTTACGATATCGCCTTATCGGATTATTCCAATCAGAGAATGTCGCGTCCGGAGTATTTATACAAAAGCTCGATTCAGGTGGATTCAGATTTGGGACTTTTGGATGAGCATCAGGCCCTGAATGTTCGTAAGCCTTTTCTGCCTTCCGGCTTGATTTGCGAATACACTGACGGATTGGGATTTATTTATACCGAATACGCCCCCGACCGAACGGTACGCTGGGCTCCGATTGTCGCCAACTATGACGGCTTTTATTATCCTTCCGCGGCGTTATTGGCGGCAGCCATGCATCTGGGTTATGCTGCCAACGAAATAAAAGTATTTGGCGGAGAGTCGGTAAAATTCGGATCTCATGTCGTGCCCACCGATGAAAACGGACGTGTTCTGATAAATTACGGCACCAGAGGATCAACTTTCAAAGAATACAGCGCCATCGATTTGATTGACGAGAAAATTAATCTTTCGAATTTAAAAAGCAAAGCGGTCCTGGTTAACCTTACGGCTACCGGAATGACAAACAATTTCAATACTCCGGTTGCTGAACAGATGCCCCAGAGTGAACTGCTGGCCAATATTATCGAAAATATCGTTCACGCTAATTATGTTGAAACCTTTAATTTTTCGATCGGGCTGGATATATTAATAATTATCGGATTAGGACTTATGTTCGCGTTTATCTTGCCGCGCGTGATCCTTATGTATCGAATGATTATCCTGTTAGTCGGAATAATAATCATAGCCAATCTTAATTATGTCTTATTCAGTTCATATCAATTAATGCCAAGATTTTTGTATTTCGGTCTTGAAATATTGTTGATGATGTTGGCCACCCCGTTATTGGACAACTCCAAGGTTGGTGAGGGAGGCAGTCTGGAATTATCCAACCTATTTAGTTTTCTGGGTAAATCAAAGGACAAGGAAGATGAGACAGTTTCCGCCGGGAATGTTCCCGTTCGCAAACTAAACGATATCGGAAATGAGCCTGAATTTCAGAAAACAGAAGTATTGCCCGCCCAAACGCCGGAATTGACCGCGACCGGAATGTCCAATGCCGAAACCAGCGCCGTAGAATCTCATGAGGATTCAAGCACCGACGAAACAACAGCCTATGATCAGCACCAGGGGGCATCAATTTCCGATCAGATTATTCCAGCTCCCTCGTCGAACGAGTCGGTGCAGGATCCGGAAATCGAACCGGTTGCTTCGGAACCGTTATCCGAATTCGCCAATGAATCTCCCGGCATCAACGCTCAGGTGTTCAGAGACGCCGATAGGATTGAAAGTCTGGGACGGTATAAAGTAACTGGTGTTCTTGGCAAGGGCGCCATGGGAACGGTCTTTAAGGGAGTTGATCCGGCTATTGACCGGCCGGTCGCTTTGAAGACTATTCGCCTTGATTTTGTGTCTGATGAAAAAGAACTTTCTGAATTAAGAGATCGCTTATTCCGTGAGGCTCAGGCGGCCGGAAAGCTGTCTCATCCAAATATCGTAACGATATACGATGTTGGTTCGGAAGGCACGATGCAGTACATTGCCATGGAATGCCTCGAGGGTCAGGTTCTGGAAGATTTGATTAACAAGAAAGTCCAGTTTTCCTATAAGATAAT
Organism: Candidatus Zixiibacteriota bacterium; assembly: GCA_036480375.1. Lineage (NCBI taxonomy): Bacteria > Pseudomonadati > Candidatus Zixiibacteriota > Candidatus Zixiibacteriota bacterium. Next base: position 251,257 of record JAZGGI010000024.1, on the reverse strand, counting down.
TGCCAACATTATCATTCAGATTTGTAACGCTCTTAATTACGCCCATGAACAGGGAATCATCCATCGTGATATTAAGCCGGCCAATATCATGGTCCTCAAGGATTATTCGGTCAAGGTTATGGATTTCGGTATTGCTCGCGTCGATTCATCCTCGATGACTAAAACCGGTATCGCCATGGGCACACCCAATTATATTTCGCCGGAGCTGCTCCAGGGTAAAGAAGTTGATCGCCGCTGTGATATATTTTCTCTGGGCGTTGTGATTTATGAGATGTTGACCGGGCGTCGTCCGTTCAAGGGTGAGAACATGACCGCCCTGATTTACAGCATTATCAATAAAGACCCGGTGCCGCCTTCTACTATTAACGAAAGAATTCCGGCGATTTATGATCATATTGTCCTAAATGCTCTAAAGAAGAATCCGGTTGAAAGATACCAGAAGGCTACGGATATAAAGAAGTTATTGGTTGATTTTGTGGAATCATTCAGTATCGCTCGATAGGGGGGCTGATTTGATCAGCCTTTTGGGGATTATTCTTTGGTATTATCCGGAGAATCCTTGTCAATAATTTCTTCGGCCAATGAGAGGGCGATTCCCGATAGCATTACCTCTACTCCCAATTTAGTAAAATCCGACGAGATAAGTTTACGATCGATGCCGGCGTAGAATGAACAGGCGGCGCCCTGTTCGACCACAAGTCCCGAAAGGATTCCGTTGGTTTCGGCTACGAAGGTAACTTCGCCCAATTCTTCACTACACACATATCCGCTGCAATTGTGGATTTGCAAATGGGCGCTGGCTGTATAGACCACGACCAGCATGCCTTCCTTATCGCCCAATTTTATTTTAGGATAAATCTCGAGGGTCAGCAGGCGGCGTTCTTCACGGTTTTCAAGTTTAACGCGATAGTGATCTTCCGTAAAAGTAAACTTGTCAGCTCCCAAAACATCAATTACCCGCTGCGTGTCACTATCGGTAAATTCAATCATCTTTTTTGTCTTCCAGTTTTTCGGTCTTCGAATTATCCTTTGTAATCTCATCCTGTGTATCTTTAAGGGCTTTCTTGAAATCGCGGATTCCTCTTCCCAATCCGGTCGCGATATCGGGAATTCTTTTGGCGCCAAAAAGAAGCAGGATAAGCAGAAACACTACCAGTAATTCGCCCCATCCGGGCATACTTAACATAATAATACCTCCTTTAGTCGCCGATTATAAATACCACCAGCGAAAATAAACAATCACTAATACTACGGTCAGAACCGATAAAAAGTTTATTTTTATCATGAGTCCAAAAGTAAAGGCGATCGCATAAAAATCAAATCGAGTCGTGTCGATTCCGATCTGAATCGATTTGGAAAACAAGGTTTTGGCCGCTCCGGGTGGAAGATAGGTCGCGATTATGTCTCCCACCAGTCCGCCGATGACAGCTCCCAGAATCAAACTGGTAACAATAAAGATAACTTCGCGTCTTTTCATATCAAACCGATATTTGGCATTTAGCCCGTTTTAGCCGGTTTTTTTTCAAAATGAGCGGCCATTGATTTAAATACATATAGGCCGTCATCGGAATTAAGAATCTTTTCCGCGGCCCGTTCCGGATGCGGCATCATTCCCAGTACGTTGCTTTCTTTGCTGCAAATCCCGGCAATATTGAGAAGCGACCCGTTGGGATTCGCCTTTTCAGTAACTGTTCCGTCTTCTTCCGCATACCTGAAAATAATCTGGCCATTCTTTTCGAGATCATCAAGTTCCGATTGAAAATTATAGTAATTGCCGTCGCCGTGAGCAATCGGAATCTTTAACGTTTTTCCGGGGGCGCAGGCGTTGGTAAACGGCGTATTATAATCTTCCACCTTGAGATATACAAATCTATTACGGAAACGCAGATGAGAATTGCGCATCAGGGCGCCGGGAAGTAGTCCGGATTCCACCAGGACCTGAAATCCGTTGCAAAAGCCGATTACAATGCCGCCGGAATTGGCAAATTTGATAACAGATTTCATAATTGGAGAAAATCTCGCGATCGAGCCGCTGCGCAGGTAATCGCCGTATGAAAATCCGCCGGGCAGGATAACGACATCGCATCCTTCGAGGGAGCTCGATTTATGCCATAAAAAGGTTGTTTCTTTTCCGAGGGCGAATTTTGCGGCAGTATAGGAATCATAATCGCCGTTGGAACCGGGAAATGTTACGACACCGAATTTCATGCGATCATTTCCACTTTATAGTTTTCGATAACGGGATTGGCCAGGAGCTTACGGCAAATCTCGTCAATTCTTTTTTCCAAATCGGGTCGTGAGTCGCATTCCAATTCAAAAAAGCGTCCGCTACGGACGGATTCGAATTCGTTATACCCCATATTGCTCATCGCATGCGCGATAGTTTTTCCCTGAGGGTCCAAAACTCCGTCTTTGAGACGAATATATACAACCGCTTTTGATTTGCTCAACTTCTATTCCTTTCAAATAGCAAAACAGACCGCATGTTCATTCTTGCTTACTGCTTTTTATAATTCTGACACCTTCCATTATTAATCCTCCCAAAATATACATAATGAACAATGGGAACATTAATAGTCTCGGCTTAATTAGGCCGGCTATCGCCAGCGCAATTATATATAATAATTTAATTCTGTTTTCGCGAGTATTAAAATTATCCGGCAAGGCATAATATTCCACTTGAGAGACCATCAGGGCCGAGAAAAGAATCATCATAACGATGAGATATTCGGCGTACTCAATCTGGCCCCATAGATGATGGCAGAAAATTATATAGCCTATCAGCGCCATCGCGGCAATGGGAACCGGGAGGCCGAGGAAATTCTGCTTTTCGTCAGATGATGAGAGCAGGTTAAAGCGAGCCAGGCGGTAGCCGGAGGCAGTTATATACATCAATCCAACGATTAGGCCCCCTTCACCAAAAACATTAAGCTTAAACGTATGAATAAGGAATGCGGGAGCAATGCCGAAAGATATGTAATCAGCCAATGAATCCAGCTCTTTGCCCAAATCCGTTACGCCTCCGGATAAACGAGCGACTTTGCCGTCGAAAGCGTCGAGAATCCCGGCAAAGACGATAAGCCAGGCGGCGGCCACCGGTTTTCCTTCGGCGGCGTATATCAAAGACAAGAAGCCGCACAAGATATTACCGGCGGTAAAAATACCAGGAAATATGGGACGGTAATTCGGCATATCAGGCGATTCTCCCGACAATAGTTTCTCCGCCTTTGACATGTTGGCCTACTTTTACAACGGGCGAAAATGTTTTCGGAAAGGTAATTTCGGTTCGGGAACCAAATCTTATCATGCCAAAGAGCTGACCGATATTGACGGCATCGTTTTTCTTAAGGCGGCAAACGATTCGACGCGCGATAAGGCCGGCAATCTGCGCCACCCGGAATTTACCGCGATTGCTTTCTATCCCGATATCGGTTCGCTCGTTATCTTCCGAGGCTTTATCTTTGAAGGCCGAGATAAATTTTCCCGGCCGGTAATTTACAAAATCAACGCGGCCTTTGAAAGGAATGCGATTCAGATGAACGTCAAAGATGGATAGAAAAATATCGACTCTGTAGGCCGTGCCTACATATTCATCATCAACTTCAAGAATTTTAATCACCTTTCCATCGGCAGGAGAAACAATTGATGAACTATCATCCGGAATTTTGCGTTTCGGATTGCGAAAGAAGGCAACGCAGAATAAGCCGAAGATTGATACAACAATTCCGATAAGCATAAACCACCAATGCGGATATGATGAATACAGAGCGAGAATTATAATTCCCGGTACCAAGGTTCCAAAAATAATAGGCAATCCGTCTCTGGCAATAGTCATCCAAATACCCTTTTGAATATTTTGGAAACGTTTCGCAAATAATAATCCAAACCGAAACACTCGTCAATTTCCTCGGGCGATAAATGAGCCGTTACGCGCGGGTCGGACTTGACAAGGTTAATAAATGTTTCTTTGCCCTGGTGAGCTTCCATTGCATTGATTTGTACAATTCGATAAGCCTTTTCTCGACTGCCTACCGGACCGGCAAGTTTAAGCAGAAGTCGTTGCGAAAAGACGAGGCCGCCGGTCATAAAAATATTTTCTTTCATGCGTTTTTTATTGACGATCAGATTTTTCAGGACACCGATAAATTTTTCCAGCATATAATCGATTAAGATACAGCTATCGGGGATAATAACTCGTTCCACCGAGCTGTGAGTAATATCGCGTTCATGCCAGAGGGCAATGTTTTCCATCCCGGCCAATGCATTGCCGCGCAAGACTCGGGATAAGCCTGCGATGCGCTCGGCTGTGATCGGATTTTTTTTATGAGGCATGGCCGAAGAACCTTTTTGACCTTTGGCAAATCCCTCCTGTAGCTCTCCGATTTCACTGCGCTGAAGGTTCCTGATTTCGGTCGCGAATTTTTCCAGAGACGACCCGATTAACGCGATGGTATTTAAATAGGCGGCATAACGGTCACGCTGAACGACCTGGGTAGAGACTTCCGCTGGTGTGAGTTTAAGTTCGCGACAGACCTTTTTTTCTACAATCGGGTCGAGGTTGGCGAAATTGCCGACAGCTCCGGAAATTTTGCCAACGGCGACTTCATTGGCAGCCATTTTGAATCTCTTTTGTCCCCGCTTAAGCTCAGTGTACCACATGGCGAATTTCAATCCCAGGCTAGTCGGTTCGGCGAATACGCCGTGAGTGCGCCCGATTATCGGTGTTAGTTTATGCCGTTTGGCCAAAGAGCGTATAGCCGAGAGAGCGCGAATTATTTTTTTATCAATAAGCTCGGACGCCTGTTTCAAGCATAAAGCTGTAGCCGTATCAAGAACATCCGAAGAGGTCATGCCGTAATGAATAAATTTGGCTTCGGGCCCGACCTTCTCCGCGACGGAAGTCAAAAAGGCAATCACATCATGATCGACTCTGGCTTCGATTTTTTCGATCCGCTTGAGGCTAAAGGCGGCTTTCTTTTCGATAACCCGGAAGGCCTTTTTAGGGATTATGCCCAAATCGGCCAGGGCGCGGCTGGCGGCGATTTCGACTTTCAGCCAGCTTTCAAATTTGTTTTGCTCCATCCAGACGCTTCCCATTTCCGGGAGAGTATATCGTTCTATCATTATTAGCCCTTATTCACCTTTTCCCAATCTTCGAGGAATTTTTTGAGTCCGATATCGGTCAGCGGGTGCTTGATCAACTGAGTGATAACCTTAAACGGCATTGTACATACATGGGCGCCCATTAAGGCTGACTGGATGACGTGCTGCGTGGTTCGAATCGAAGCCGATAAAACCTGCGTTTCATAGCCGTAATTTTCATATATGACGATGATTTTTTCGATTAATCGCATGCCGTCATGAGACATGTCGTCGATGCGACCGATAAACGGCGAGGCATAAGTCGCTCCCGCTTTGGCGACCATCAAAGCCTGCATAGGATTAAAAACGAGCGTCGCGTTGGTCATGATGCCTTCGGCGGCGAGAGATTTAATCGCCTTGAGACCTTCCAGAATGGTCGGGATTTTGATGGTTATATTGTCCGCTATTCGGGCCAGTTCTTTGCCTTCCCTGATCATGCCCTCGGCATCAATCGCCACCACTTCGGCCGATACCGATCCCGGAACGATTTTGCATATTTTCGTCAGGATCTCTTTGTAGGAGCCCTTTTCTTTGGCCAACAAAGATGGATTCGTAGTAACGCCATCCAAAATCCCCATATCGGCCGCCTGTTTTATTTCATCGAGATTGGCCGTGTCGATAAAAAACTTCATTTTTATCTCCCCATATTTTAATATTCGACTTCAACCAGACAAAGGCCCAGCGCCGGGGCTATCCGGGGCAGGGCGGAATGGTCGCCGCCGTGAAATATTTCCTTAAAGCGTTTAAATGTAATCGCGCCGCGCGCGAATTCTATCATTAAACCGACTAACGACCTGATCATCGTATGCAAAAACCTGTCGGCAGTTATCTCATAACTCAAACATTTCTTATTGCTTATCCATCGCGAGTGATAGATCAGGCAATGATTATTTTCTTTCAAAGAACTTGATACGCAAAACGAAGCGAAATCATGATCTCCAATTATATAATCGGCCGCCCTTTCAAGAGCCGCTCTGTTCAAAGACGCGCGCACCAGCCAGGTTCTATCATTGTCAAAGGCCGAGCGCTCGCCAGCAATATTATAGCAATAATGCCTGTAAATCGCATCATATCGGGCATGAAAATCAATCGGAACTTCATGCGCCGAAACAATCAATATATCATTCGGCAGGTAAAAATTCAAGGCATCTCGTAATTTAGATGGAGTTAATTTTGATTCTGTCCTAAAATTGGCTACTTGCCCTCGGGCGTGAACTCCGGCATCGGTGCGACCGGCAACGTACAGAGTGGCTTTTTTTGAAATTACTTTCTTGATCGCTCTCTCAATCTCGCCCTGCACCGTTTTTTGTTTCGGCTGGTATTGCCAGCCGGAATAATCGGAACCGTTATATTCAATTTTCAGTTTTATATTTCTGCTCATTATAACAAATTCCGCGCAGCAATATAACCAATTGCGATCATAACCAACAAGCTGAGGGTAGAAATATCGACCATTGAAAACCGCAGAGGCCGGAGCGAACTGCGCGGTTGGCCGCTCTTATAGCCGCGCGTTTCAATAGCGACCGAAAGCTCATCGGCTCGCCGCATAGCGCCGAAAAAAACCGGAAGGATTAGCGCGATAGATTTTTTAATTCGGGAAAACAAATTACCCGACAAACTTATTCCTCGTATATATTGAGCTTTTCGGATCATTTCAAATTCGCCGGTCAAAACCGGAATAAAGCGCAGAGCGATAAATAAAATCATACCCAGATCATAAACCGGTACTTTCAGCCATCTCAGCGGCTTTATTAAAGATACGATTCCTTCAGAGATCGCTAATGGGCTGGTTGTCAGGGAAATCACAAAAGTAGCCAGAACAAAAATGACTATGCGCGCCGAATAAATTGCGGCCAGTTTCAAAGCCGTCGCACTTACGCTAAATTCACCGATTTGGAATATTTTGACCGGATCATTTTTCCCCGAAAACACAAAATGAATAAGAATCGTAAAGGTCACAAACCAGATGATTGGTTTCAGATTGTTTAAGATTCGAGTGATTCCCAGGCGGCATGAAAGCAGCCAGGTAAAGAGTGTCGCAATCAGGCAAAGATAAAATACAAGATTAGTAATCGCCAAAACCCAGATCATGACCATAAAGATTATCAATATTTTGGTTCGCGGATCAAGTCGATAGGTAAATCCCTGACCGGGTTGGTATTGACCAATAATGAGTTTATCCGTACTCAGCATAGAACACTCCAGAACAGTCAATAGTACGCCGTTTTTGTTCGAGTGTCAACACCGATAATCGGATGGGAGGAAAATAAAGGTAAATCGAACAATTTCGAAATAAATCCAAATAAAAATAAAGGCCAGTGAACACCGGCCTTTATAAAGAAGATGAAGCTGGAACCACTTCTACTTCAAAAATACCATTTTTTTCATTTCACTATGGGCGCCGCGCGTTAATCGATAATAGTAAATCCCGGACGCCACTGGCAAGCCGTTCTTGCCGTGACCATCCCAGGTAACCTGATATTCTCCCGGTATTTCGTAGCGGTTCACCAGCGTCAAAATGTGTTGACCCAGAATATTGAAAATATCAATGCTGGTATGATCGAGCCGCGCTCCAGAACCGGTAATGAGATAGTTGATCGTCGTAACGGGGTTGAAGGGATTGGGATAGTTTTGGTAGAGTTTGAATCGCTGGGGCAGGTTAACGGCCATCTCTCCCGGGTTTTCCACATCGGTAGGAATTGCGCCAAAAAATTCCATTATGCGATCCACTATCTCCCATGAGGGAGTAAATTGAGGGTCCGTATTTCGAATACCCTCCATCTTAAAGGCAAAAAACACAGATTTGTAATTATCGCCGCTATATGAAACCCCGCCGTATTCTCCCGGAGTCGTGACGTATTCCCATTCTGCAACGCCTTCGGCGGTCGGAGTAATATGGTCGAAGGCCAATTGGAAATTCAAAAACATCCATTTTAACCCAGATGAGATAGGTCCATCCGTCGGATTGAGAGCGGGGATTAGTCCGTACTGCATATCGACATATTCTGCCCGCAGATAATTATTGAGAAAATCAGGATCCTGTGTCGATAATTGCTTAGCCAATCCTTCGCCAGTGAGGAAGAGATTACCGCCATTCGACATATAAACTTTCATAGTGGCAATATCTTCAGTCGTCAACAAATCGTCTCGATAATCGCCGGTCTGCCAAATCATGATAGGGTAATTAGAAGTCGTGGCCGGTAAAGGTAATCCCTGATCGGTGCGGTCCCAAATCCGGACCGGTTTGCGATTGTTGTAAAGGGGTTGAGTAATGACCTTTTCAAGGCTGTCCGGGTTTTGGTCATCGGCATCAACGATTAAAATCTGCGGTTTGCCGACATTTGTTTCGTCTGCGAATGAAATAGTATATGACCCCCCGTTGGCGCTGACGTCAAAATAGAATGAGTCAATTCGTGACGCATATTCGGATGGGACGGTAAATTCAAAAGGAAATGCGCTGACCGCACTCGTTCCGGTGGCGATCAAACCGTATTCGGCGGTACCCTCTTCTATTGTTATCAAGGGATCGTCTATATTTAAAGTGGCGACAACGTTTTCAGCGTCGCCCCAGTCATTTTGCAGGGCAAGTAAAAGCTGAATGGTCTCCCCGGCTTCAATGACATCGTTTTGATTTCCGTAGGCGAGGTCTGAATACATTACCGACATAACCGTTAACAAGGGTCGTGAAAAGGTAACATCAATGTCGGCGGACATAACCGAGTCAGATTCGGAAATGTTCCATAAGGCAACTTGCGAGGAGATTCCGCTATAGTATTTGGAACTGGGTTCGGTTTTATCGTGAAAATCGTATTTATCCAGATAGGGCCAAGGATCGTTGGCATCGCCTCGATTTCGGCCGTATTGAAGATCATATTTGCCGTCGGCCTGCTCAATAAAAATTAAGGGATGCCAATCATTACGATTATTTGTGCGTGATTCATCGACATGATAAATTATGATGCCATCACCCATAAGTCCGATATCAAAGCCGAGCTTTTGACGATTTTCAATCAGGAAGTATTCCGAGGACCCGCCTCCGTTTCTGGAAAGTAAATATGCGACCGGATTAAATTCGATTGCCGGGATATCAACGTTTAATTCATTTACCGTCACCCGAATCGGTTCGAGCCATCCTAATTGGTATTTTGACCAAGCACATAAGTGAGCCGGTGATTTGGACTGGTTGTTATAGTTGCCGGAACCCATGATAGACCAGCGACCGACACCCTCGTTTTCGGCGTCGGCATCGGTGTCGTATAAATCAGGAAGGCCCAGGATATGACCCCACTCATGGCAAAAAACACCAATCTGGATTATAGAACTCGTTATATATGATTCTTCCGGTTGAATAGTATATCTGTATACTCTGACGCCGTCAACGAGGATTGACTGACCGATATTAAAGCTATGGGAGTGGATATCGGTCGGATCGCCTGATTCCTCGGCCCCCGTTCCGGCATGGACGACGATAACACCGTCGACATATCCGTCGTTGTCATTATCGTATTTGCTGAAGTCCACATCATTATCGGCGGCGTTAACTGCCATGGCGACCAATGTCGGGGCGTTAAACGGGTCGGTGAACAAGTCGTGTCCATACGGAGCCGAATACCAACCGAACACATCGCCCTCGATGACATAATTCCCGTAGGAATTTTCATAATAAAACTCCTTCATGGATCCGGTTGGATTTTTGCGATTATCGGAGAAAAGCAGGGAATCGAATTCTTCCGGTGTGGGATCGGCGTTGCCAACAGTGTAGGGCATATCGGAAAAATCAATCAGGAGAACTACGACGTGATAGGTATAGACGGCCTGGCTGTTAGCGGCCAATCTTTGCTCCAACAGAGGTTTGCCCGGCGTGTCAGCTCCCGCTTCGCGCAATTGGCGTAGTCGATCCAGATATGAATCAAGCTGACCCGATTCCTTGAGGCGAAATATTACTTCTTCTGAGGGAGCCGCCGCAAGAGAGACTCCGTGCAGAATGATAATCGTCAATAGTATTCCAGCTATTTTTGTAAGTCCAGACCGGTTCATTATATCACCAAATCCTTTCATGAATTTCAACCAAAGCTAAACATAAAATATCTAATTTATTTATCAAGCCTATTTCATCAAAATCATCTTTTTGGTTTCGGAATCTCCAACGGCGGTAGTCAGGCGATAAAAGTAAACGCCTGACGCGACTCGTTGACCGTTATTATCTTTACCGTCCCAAATGACATTATGTTCCCCGGCGAGCGCGATTTCGTCATACAAATTTCGCACGTTCTGACCGATTATATTATATACGTCAAGCGTCGCATGCTGAGTGGATTTCAGAACGAATTGAATTGCAGTTTCCGGATTAAACGGATTGGGGTAATTTTGGGATAGTTCCAGAGCGTGCGGCAATAACGCTACCTCCTCTTTCGCGTCCAAAACCAGACCATAATCGCTCTGTGCGATCAGGGCGGCTTCACGCAGTTCCTGCAGAGAGTTTCCGGCAATAATGGCAACGGCGAAGGTTGAGGCTGCAAAGGCGTCAATAGTGCCTGAATTTTGCGATATAGAAAAGTGCCAGTCGCCGTTTGATTCATTAACGGGAATGGGCGCATTTGAAGTCAATAATTCGTATTTTTGTTCCGGCGTGAAACCCGATTTGGCATCGGTTTCATTTTGGCCCGCTGTGATAACAAATTCGCCCATGCTGAGTCCGACTAATCCCACATAAATTTGGGTGCTGGGGTTGTACTGATATACAATACTGGTCATGCTATCGTAACCAAGGGCGTCGTTGAATCGATCCATATCAAAATCACAAAAGAATCCGGCTGAAAGATTATCAAGCCGTTCCGGAGACGGATTGTAAATATCAAAGACAAGAATCGAGTAATTATGATTTGTCGTCCAAGCGGTTTGTTTTACTTCAATCGGAATCGGCGGAAATGAAGCGCCGTCATGAAAATTGCTTTCAACGGCATCGAAACCAAACTCATTTTGGTAGGTTGAGAATTCGTTTCCCGGCAGGAAATCACTTCTCTTGAATTTGCCGTTTTCGTCGCGGATGCCGTCTGAAATCAATTGAGGATTACGGCCGATAATTAAACCGGCTTCATAAAGCAGGTTCGGGCTGTTGTTGAACTTAAATCCATGACCGCCGGCCTGATAGATTGAACCTAAACCAAAGCCAAACTGACCAAAATCGGAAACAGAAAATTGAATGCTTTCGGAATTAATCTCAATAACCTGACCCGGTATATCACGACCAATCAAGATTGATATTGCGGCGGTATCGACTTGAGGAATTCCCGGTATGTTCATAAATATTTTCATAGATACCCGTTCACCGGAGACGGCATTGGCTGAAATTGAAGCGGAGAAGAGAGTATAATTGGTGGCGTAGTTAGAGCCTTGAGCGAAATAAAACCGGATTGTATCGGGCAGGATGGTAATATGTTCAGATTGCGATATCATCCAGACGTCTACCGAATCGGCTTTGCCGGTTGGTTCGTTTATGGTTAGTGAAATTCCGGCGTTTTCTCCGGGATCGGCGTAGGCGTCTCCGCCAGAGGAAATGGAGTAGCTTCCAACCGTAAAGTGAGGGACGTTTGGTACCGGCAGAAAATCAAATATTTTTGAGGCGTCAATATATCCATGACCGTAAACATTATCGGCGCCTGATACTCCCAGATCGGTTGTGGCGGACAATAAAGCCGCTTTGATTTCGGTGACGGTGGCTTCCGGATTATACTGGCGCATCAGGGCCACGAGGCCGCTAATGAAAGGAGCCGACATTGAGGTGCCCGACATTAAGCGATAGGTACCATCCTTAAACGAAGAATAGATGCTTACGCCCGGGGCGACAATATCGGGCTTGATGGCTCCGCCACAAGAAGACGGTCCCCGACTGGAAAAATCGGCGATAATATTTGTATTTTGATTGACGGAACCGACTGCCAGAGAATTCAATGGCGAGCCGGCTAAATCAGCAGGATTTCTTAAAGATTGGGGGTCAGGACCTTCGTTTCCGGCGGCGAAAATTGCAACGATTCCGGCAGCTTCAATATTTTCAATTGCTGTCCAGAAAGTGTTGTTGCAGTCACTGTAAATGTTCTGAGGCACGCCCCAGCTATTATTCAAGACATCCGGGACATCATCCATTGTATTCATATCGCCGTCCGGATTTATTACCCAATCAAAAGCGTTTAGGATATCGGCAATCGTGGCGCTGAGATTGGCTCCCTGATCGATAACGGCGGCAGATATCCATTGGGCGTCGGGAGCTACGCCGATAGTATCGGTACCAGTGGAGCCGAGCATAATGCCCATACTGTGAGAGCCGTGACCAAGATTATCATACGGCAGGGAGTCGCCACGCGGCGCGAACCATGCGGCAGATGCCGATTGGGTGTAATTTCCGCGCCATTTATCAGTCAGGGCCGGGTGGTCGCCGTCAACCCCGGTATCAAATGAACAGATTAAGCTGCCTTTACCGGTCAGACCCCGAGACCATAAATACGGAACGTTTATATCGGCCAGGGCCGAATTCGCCAGAGACGATGTCGCCATATATGACGGCGATTTTTGAGCGACCGGAGCGACGAGTGGGATTTCTGAATTCAGATTAATCAGCCTGACACCCGGCAAATTTATTAATTCATCAACATGCTCATTTGTTGTCCTGATTAATAAGGATTTGGATACTGTAAAAAATTCATATTCTGAAATTTTTCCTTCAGTCAGCATAAGCTGCAATTGTGGTTTGAGGGCGTTTTTCAAGGAATTAATATTTTGATTCAGCCGATTGACAACCTGGCGGTATCTATCAACGCGAACGCTCTTTTTTCCTGATTTGGCGCCATAATAATCGGGCGTAACCAGATCATTTTCAAAACTGAGTATTAATTCTATTTCTGAAGTCGGAGGGGTAGATTGTAACCGATTATTAACTGATTCAGGTATGGTAACTTCGGCGACCGCGATGCCGGTTATAAGAAATCCTAAGAGTATGATCTTTATCAATGTAACGGCGGCAGGCTTCATCTTCTTGCCTCCTTGAAAAGTGGTTCCGTTCATGTTCGTGCAATTGATGTGCCGTCGTATTTTGAGGATTTTTAGGGGATTAACTATGCGCATATCATTGCACAAAATAATTACAGGGTGCTCGATATTATTGCGCGACAACGAGTTAATCGGAATGGTCAAATTGAGGTCGAAGTATGCCTGAAAATTGCCCGGTTCTGCAAAATTATTCATAAATGATAGTTATTGCATATTGAGCCATGTTTAATCCTTGCTGAATATTTCAGGGCTTTACTATATTTGTATAATGAGAAATCGATTTGACAAGCCATTAATTATAATTATCGCGATATCGATTTTTGTGAAATTGATATATCTTCTTTGGGGAATTCAGGACGCCAATCAGATCGCGGCATTATCGATAGATGAGCTATACCATTATAAATGGGCAACGGTCATTGGCCAGGGCGATTTTCTGACCAATGCTCCCTATTTCCGGGCGCCTTTTTATTCTTTCTTCCTTGCTTTACTTCTAAAAGTATCATCGGGATCTTTAATATTCGTGCGAATAGTCCAGCTGGCCCTTGGATGCTTGACTATCACGATTATTTATATGATCGGGAAAAAGATTTCGAATAAGTTGGCCGCGGTTTGCGCTTCTGTGATTTATCTGGCATATCCGTTAAGCGCGTATTATGAAGGTGAATTACTATTAGATTCGCTATTTATCCTGTTGTCCATGTTGGTTTATTATTTTTATTTAAGGGGGCATGATTTTAAGTTTCCGTTATTGACCGGTTTGTTCTTCGGACTTGCGGTAATCACCCGGCCGACCATACTTGTATTTTTACCGGTAATAATCTACGGGTATTTTAATCGAGCCAGAAGGGAAAAAACTAAGCAGTTAAATCTAAAACCGGCATTCGTATTTATTATCGTGGGACTGATTACAATCGCGCCTGTAACTGTCATTAACTACATCACTTCAAGTCAATTGATACCGATTTCATATCAGGGCGGCATAAACTTTTATATCGGCAATAATCCTGAAGCCGACGGAGTATCGGCCATATTGCCGCCTTTTGGTAGAGAGTGGACTCTTGATGACGCCAATTACGTTGCGAGAAGTGAAACCGGAGAGGAAATTAAATATGGCGCTCAATCAAGATATTGGCTAAGTAAAGGATTTGATTATATTTTATCGCATCCGGTCGAATTTTCAAAATTGTATTTCAAGAAACTGTTACTTTTCTTTTCCGGGCGTGAATTTTCCAATAATATTCCGCTGGGAATGACGGTGTTTGACAATAAAGTATTGTCGAAATTTCCGGTGCCATTAATATTCATCCTGGGATTGGCGATTGTGCCTTTGTTTTTTGATAAAGCGCGTAAATCGGTTATGTCTTTATACTTTTTGATTGCGATATATGGCCTGGCGATATCATTTTTCTTTATCAGTTCGCGCTTCAGGATGCCGATTGTTCCGATACTTTGCATCATTGGCGGATTTGGCATCAACATCGTCTATGAGAATTTTCGAGCGGGCAAATTGATATCACGATCCGTTATTTCGATAGCGGCAACGCTGCTATTGATAATTGTATTATCCAATCTTTCTCCCGCGACGGCAAGGCTTGATAATCATCAGGCTCTTTATATCCGTGGCAATCAATATTTGCGGGCCGGAGATTATCGGGCGGCCAGGGCAAGATTTGATTCTCTGGTAAATATCAATCCCATGTTCGAAAACGGCCATGTTAACCTGGGAATTACATATTTAAAAACGGGAAATACGCGGGAAGCGATGCGGTATTTCGGCATGGAGTTGCTTTATAATCCCAAATCATCGGAAGCGGCAAATAACCTGGCGGCAATATTTATTCTCAATAAGGAATATGATTCGGCTGTATATTACGCCGATGCGGCCCTTAATATAAAGCCTTATTACAAAGAGGCGGCCGTTAATCTTTTAAGAGCGGTAGAGGGTATTAGCGACACGGCCGTCAAAAATGACATTGAGGAAACCCGCAAGGCTATCAGGCAGTATTTAAATGGCGATCCTGTTTATTTATTTGAAGAGGCGTTGTATTTATCTAATCTTGGACGTTTATCGGAGGCGATTAATAATCATTTGAAAGCTATAGACGCCTTAACGAATCACCGCCGATTGATTTCGTTCAGGCAGAATATTGAAGATGAACAAGCCGCGAGAAAGAGAATACTAAAGCTGGCTAATTATCAATTGGGATATCTTTATGGAATCAATGGAGAGTTTAATAAATCGGTTCTATTTTCCCGAAATGCGATTGAGTTCGATTCGGAATTTAAGGAGGCTTTCATTAATTTAATTTCAGGGTATCGCTCTCTGGGGAAAAATCGCCAAGCGGATTCTTTGGCTGAGATTTGTATGAGGAAATGGCCTGATAATTAATCAAATTGACAATAAAAAAAGCCCGCTTGTGTAAAGGCGGGCTTTTTTTTATTAAGAATTCTTTGTTCTTATTATTTAACGACTACCGGTTTGATATTGACGCCATATCTTTCTCTCTCTTCCGGAGTTGCGAAATTATCAAGATAATTCAGGAATTGATTAATCCTTTCGCGACGTTCGGCAATATCTCCATATGAGGATTGAGGACCGGTGGGACTTTGACTTGATACTGACTCACCGGTCGCGAATTTCTCATAAAGCCATTCCATCGTCGTATTGAAAGCTTCCTGCATGGGAGCTTCGTCCATCGCCAGCGGAGTGAACAGGAACGCGGCCGTTCTCATATCTCCAGCTTGCTGTCGGACGCCGCAAACCTTGCCATGGAATCTTGATTCATCGCCGTATTTGGAGAGATAAAGGTAAAGAGGCGCGGCAAATTGGGTTTTTTCGCAAACGCCAATTTCCGGCGAACCGGTAAAAATGTAATCTTGTTTGAGCATCCAGCGAAGGTAGCGAGTGTCCAAAAGCGATCCTTCACCATAATTCAAATCAATATGCGGATAGTCTTCATGATTAGAATGAGCACCGATAAACTGCTCTGTAAATATTGGGTTTAATGCATAATCTGGATTGGCCACATAATAAAGCCAGGCCTCGACATTTACGGCATTAATCCCGAAGTGTTGTTTAAAATCAGGACTCATATTATCGTAACGTGCAAAATGCTCACTCTCTCCATCTGGTGCGTTGGCTATATTCCGGGTTAACATAAACGCGCTTGCTCCCATGTCAATAGCGAAATAAATACCATAACCGCCTCCAACAAGCGCCCCGGAGCCTAATTCATTGGGGCCACCGGATACGAAATCAGAATTATAGATTATAATTTTGTGGGACAATAAATTCACAAGATCCGGCATTTTGACACCAAGAACATCACCGGAAATTGGGCTATTAAAAGTTTGTCTATTGAAAAAATCTTTACCTGACTGCAATGTATCAAATTCTGTATAGCCCGCATTATGAATCAGATTAGTATAAACCGCCTTAGTCGTGTCCATTGTCCGGGGATGCCAACGGCCATCAGTACTGATATATCCGGTTTCCTCAAATAGCAGTACATCGCGCTCGAACTTCGCTTCATAAAGAAGAAATTGACCGAATGAGGGGGACGGATCGGGTACAAAGCCGTCGTCTCGGCAGCGAACCCAAAAAATGAACTTATACTTGCTACTGAAAACCAAGCCTAACCCTTCGAAAACATTATATAACGTCGTTTCCCGATCAGTGACCCAAACGTCCGTATTATCATTAGCATAATTGGGACCTTTCGATCTGACTACTGGTTGTGCCTTACCGATATACTGCGGATTATCTTCAGTGCCGACATTTACATAAACGGTATCGGGAATCGTCGAAAGGTCAAGAACATCGAATTCATCGCAGTTGATATAGCTATTGGTGGTCGGATCAAAAGTACAGTTTTCCTGGACTATATTGACGATAACATCATCGTCTTCATCGAACGGGCCGTAGAGTCGCCATTCATATTCGAGCGGCGGATCGGCTCGACCCCAGTCGGTTGAATCAGCTCCCCACCATGACATACGAACGCCGGGCGAGGGAGAATTGGCGTCAACGGCGTTAATAAAGGTGGTACCTCCACCCACATGCGTATTGGGGTAGTGGTTGTTTCGCGAATACATTCGATATTCAATTTCAGACATGGCGCCTCGATCATCCTGCGCCTGGACAAAGAAGTACTGTTTGGTGAACACATTGACCGGATCGAGGGTATCTCCATAAAGCCTGATTGTGGCGGTGGATTGAGGATGATCAAGGTCGACTTCCAAAGAATCCCATCCAAAATCGGCGTCAGACGCCTGCTCAATGAATACTTCCGGTGTTACCAGCTGGCCATTCAGGATTAAGTTGGTATCAATTATAACCGCGTAACGGAAAAACGCGATGTATCCATCTATATCGGTCGCGTACCAGCTTAGTTCCGGGTTACGCGAGAATTGTGCGCTATCGGGTGGCGTATTCACCATAAATACTTGCGGTGCCGAGTTTGGCGTGGCCGTTCCCGTTCGGTCGGGTTCACATCCGATATTGACTATCATTGCCAGGACAATCGCGGCCAGGCCCAGAATAATCGGCAGGCGAATCGCAGACATTTTATATCCTCCAGAATTTCTAAACATGCTTTACTCCTTAAAAGGCCATCGAAAATGAAAATCTGTGAATCTCTCGCAGGAAGTGCATATCCTGGTAACTGTAATCGATTCTAATTTCGCTGGTTTCTCCCAGAGGCCATTTCAGACCGCCGCCAAATGTAAATCCATCGGAATCATAATTGAATCTATTTCCGACTCTGAGGGAGAACTTCTCGAGATACCAATATTCCAAACCGGCGTTGTACTGTTCCAGATTATCCGAAGGGTGAGCGCCCTCAAGAGCAAACACCGCAAAGTGATCCGGGTTTTCAATAAAATTGAAAGAACTGCCGAATTTGAAGTTAATTGGCAGCGGATATGATTGATCAATCATTGTCATATCCGGGCCAAAATTGACAATACTCATAGCAATCTTGAATCCCCGATAACCGGTGTCGTATAGGGTTCCCACGTCGGCCGCCCAGCCGGTCGCGGATTCATTGTCGTAGTATTCACCCAGCATTTTGAATGTAACACCCAATGAAAAATGCTCAGTCAGGCTGCGCGCGTAGGTGAGTGTGGCTGCATAGTCATTGGCGAAAAACATTTCTCCGGTACCATCAGGATAGGCATAAGTCGTATAAGGTATTTCCCCGGAATTTAGCGTATAAAAACCGATTCCTATGACACCCGATAACATTTCAACCGGGAAAGCCACAGCTCCGAAATCATATGTTATTCCGGCGAAGTAATCAACATGAGTAAACATTGCTTCCCGGGAAAACATTTGAGTCAGTCCGGCGGGATTGTAATATATCGCAGAGACATCATTGGCGATAGCCGAATAAGCCTCACCCATACCCATGGCCCGGGCCGAGACGCCGATGTCAAGGAATTTCGCCCCCGAGGTACCTACCTTGGCCTGTCCGTAAACATCAGCCGGCAGATAGACCGCTAACATTACGGCAAAGCATAACAAGGTAAGTTTATATACCGATATTTTTCTTTCAACTTTCATCCGCATTCTCCCATTGCTTCTATATCAAACGGCAGATTATTTTCATAATTAGAATTGGACTCCAAATCCCAGAATTATTTGACGTCCGCGTCCCCAGTTGCCGGGATAGGCGTTAAATTCAGTACCTCCACCAATGATACCGCTTTGATTATTATTGGTGTCGGGGCGGCCGGTAAATCTAGATACTCCCACAACATTTTTATTATCGAATAGGTTATTGGCCTGAGCTTCAAATGTGTACTGCATACCCGAAATCCGAAAACGTTTACGGAATTTAATATCCGTATTTGAAGTCGAGGGTTTGCGCATTGAATTAGTCAGCGGGCTTTCACCGACGTCCAGAACCATATTCGGGAAGGAACGATCCGGGGTGTAGGGGTATCCCGTCTGGAAGCGCCAGTAGACCGACATATCCCAGTCATTGGGGATGCCTATTCCGAATAGCTTAGGATGATCGCGGTTGGTGAAGTACAATTGCAGCCAGAGACCAATGCGATGCCGAATATCCCAACCTAAGGGATTTTCATCGATTGAGATATCGTCACCTTCAACCAGACGTAGATAGTTTTCGGAATCCGATGAAGATTTTCCGTAGGCGAAAGCATACTCATAACTGAGCGTACCGTTAATGAACCGAGCCGCTTCACGGGCTAACTCCATTTCGAACCCGCGGACTCGGGCATAATCGGTATTGTCATAATATGAAAAGAGAGTAACTCCCCCGCGGTCATAGGTAGATTGCGCGATAATATCGAAGTAATCCTTATAGTAACCGGACAGTTTAATTGAATACTCATCGGTGAAAGCGTAATTAACGCCAAATGTATAGTTTATGGTTTTCGTATAATCCAGATTTGGGTTCCCGATAACAGGTACATTTCCGCTCTGGAAGGGATTGGCGGTTCTAAACATTCTGTCGTAATCCGCCAACTCATAGAAATGGCCATAATTGAAGCGCACCATAGCTCTTTCCGAAATCGGGTAGTTAATGGAAACACGCGGAGAAAACTTATTACGGATATCCTGAATGTTGTGACCGGTTTCATCCTGAACCGTGGGCGTGCCTTTTAAATTAGCCTGGAAGAACAAGTCGGCGCGCATTCCCAAAGAAGCGACCAACGAACCATACTCAATCTTATCGCGAAAATAGAGGACGAGAACTTTGGGTGAGCGAGAATAAAAATCACGTACTCGCCCGCGGCCGGAATACGGATTGTTATCGAGAGTATCGTCGTTTCGCCTCTGCAATCCTTCGATAACCGAAACGCCAACCATTTCATTACGGTACTCGAAACCGGCCTTTATTTCGTGGGCCCGTCCGATCGCTTTTTTGAAGTTACCTTTGGCCGTATACCTATCTACTTCCTCATGGACCCATTCATTTGACGAACCCGACTGTAAAAACCCGTAATTCAGAAATGCGGTATTATTGTCACCGCCCAAATCATGCCTGCCATTTTTATTTAAATCAACAAATGGTTCGCCCGGATCATAACGATTATTGGGAGGATCATAAACTCCGTTATCGTTAAAGTCTATATAAGGAATACCCGGCTCCCAAGGATCGTTGGGGCCGTTATAACGGTTATTCCGGTTCAGATCCATATTAATTTCGGGATCAAGAGCCGTAACAAATCTATCTATCCCCAGGTCATAGACACCGTTGCGGTTAATGTCGATAAATTGTTCACCAAGACAAGAATCGCCGTCAATATAAGGTTCGCTGCGGGTGGTGGCAGTCGGCGAAGTGACATCGCGATAAATCTCATCATAGGTGCGATTGCCGTTTACATCTTTTGTCAGACGATCACCAATATCATAGATGCCATTGCCATTCATATCAACAAACGGCTCACCTTCATAAGCGTCAAGCAGGCCGTTGTTGTTCAGGTCAAATTCGGCTCGCCAGTTTCCACCAATTTGATCGTCGGCCGAAAAGATGATATCGAACGGATTCCTATTAGGGACATGTATGGAGCCCCATCTGACCGAATCGGGGAAAATATTTAAAAACGGTTCATAGCTGTCAAACTGATTATTTGAATTCAAATCATCGTAGGTCTCATATTCATCGGTGAATAAGAACTGATCGGGATCAAGTCCTTTTCCGGGATGATTCGGATCGCCCGGTTTCCGCACAAAATCGGTACCAAAGTAGGACAGGTTAATCTCATAGTCGGTCGATTTTGAAAGAACCTGCTTCATTTGCAGTGAAAAGGTTTTGGTATTTTGCCAGTTTATAGCCGCCGTGGCCGGGGAATAACGATGAGCCCAACTAAAGCTGGTATATTTTCTCCAGGTACCCTTGTAAAGACCTTTAACGTGCATGTTGCTGGTCGGATCGTACGCCAGGGTGACATCGAGATTATACGTGTTTTGCTGTCTTTCCGGTATGTCAAGGCCCAAAATACTATAGTCCGGATAAACCTTCCGGGTGCCGGGAGTATTGTATTTCCAGTATGCCAGCCGAGAATCGGTTTTATAGGCTCGACTGTACATATAGAATGTAAACGACTTATCCTCGAAATAATCTATCCCCAGAGCCGGCAGAATGCGACTGGTTAAAAGAGGATCGGGGCCGCTCATGATGAACTCAATGATATCGTAATTTTCGGAATACTTATTAAGGTCTTTGCTGCCGAAATCGTCGGTATAAAACTGTACGCGCGAGCGAGTTTTTTCGGGCGAACCTTCCGGAGAAGTAATCGTTACGACACCGGAGAGAGCTTCGCCGTATTCGGGGTCAAAGCCATCTTTAATAATCTTCAGCTCCAATACCGCCGATGACGAAATATTGATACCGGCATCAACGGGGGCTCGTCCTCCAAGGGGGTCGGAGTAGCTAACGCCGTCAACGAGGTAGTTGGTTTCGCCGGCGCGACCACCGCGAATATGCAATTGTCCCTGCGGGTCAACAGTGATTCCCGTTTCACGCGCCAGCAAATCATCAACCGTGGCCACGGGCGCCGCCTGAATGACTTCAGCCGTTTTGACCGTAACCGTTCCGGTCTGGTTAAAATCAATACCCTTTCTCTTACCGGTAACGGTCGTAACCTGGCCGGTTTCAAGGACTGATTCCTTAAGCTGCTGATTTCTCTCGGCAGTTTCGTCAGTCCTGACGGCAACATCAGTCATATCAACGCTTCGATATCCAACCGATGAAAATGATAATGTGTAAGTACCGGGAGGAACCGACAGAATCAAGAAGTTCCCATCCAAATCAGTTTTGGCACCCATTGTAGTGCCTTTGATTTGAACGGAAACACCGAATAACGGTTCGCCGGTTTTTTCGTCAGTAATGGTTCCTTTAATACGGCCTACCGACGCGCCAAATATAGATGACGTCAGGAAAACGGTAATCAGGAACGCCATAAAGATCCAAAGAATTGGTTTTGTACCACGGCTCGACATACAGAGACCCTCCTCACTGGGATAAGTGTCAATGCGATTTGTTTTTATGTGAGGGATAAATTTGATTCGAGATTTATTATCAATCGTCAAATCCTACACCCAAACCTTTCCAATCTCAACCCTAAATTACATGCCTTTCGCATCCGTTTATTTAACGGATGAGCAGAAGTCAAAAATACAACATTATACGCCCTCTAGTCAAGCGATTTTTTCCCTATAAATTCAACTCCCTAACATATTGACTTTTTAACTGACCTGTTTGTTTAAATCAATTTGAGCCGGATTTAAATTACCGAAATCCGATTCTATTTCAGTAATATATTTTCTCTCGCCCAAATCCCAATGATGCTTTTCAAATTCTATACTAAATTCGTCTTCAAACTTCTTTACGAGCCCGGCTATCAAATCATCGCGCCCTTGTTTAATCCCCTCAACTTCTTTTAAGCCAACATCTTCCATACCTCCCCGAATTGCCGGGTGAGATTGGGGCGGGAATAGTTTGATTGCCCCATGCTGTAAAAAAGAATGCGTCGCACGGCGTTGCGATCCGGCCGCCATTTTTTGGCCATTGACGAGGATTTCATAATGAGAAACCGCGGCCATGCACCCTTTTTGCAGTGTTGCTGAATTACTTAATGAGACGGGATTATCTCGGCGATTAATTTCAGCCGCCCAGCCCAGGAATTTATAAAATTGAACGATGGCGCTGGAAATAAGGTTATACGATTCATTTAGGGAATTTCCCAGTTGCCGGTATTTCAGAAAATCACCCGCAACGGCATAAGTGATTTCGTCGGTTTCATGCAATAGAGCCCGCCCGCCGGTAATTCGTTTGACGACCGGTGTTCCGCCGAGGCGGAACCGATCCAGTGCGCGCTCAATTGATTGGTGATTTCCTATCGTAATTGAAGGTTCGTTCCAGCCATAAATCCTGAGGACGGGAACGGATGAATCTTTCACAGCGTATTCAAATAAATATTTATCAGCCGCCATATTGAATGACGCCTGACATTTTCCGTCTACGATAAGTCGCCATTTGCTCATAGGTGGCTGGTATATACCAAATTATTTTCGGGATGTAAAGAGTGCGATTAATAAATAAAATGTGATTGTTTTGTTCGGCATTCATTGTTAACTATAGATTTAATCGTTTAAGCAATGGAGTATTCCAGGTGAAAAGTAAACATAATAAACTGGAGTTCAATGGATTCCACAAGGATACCATATCTTTTCTCAAGAACAATAGAAAGAAAAATGACAAGAAATGGTTTGAAGAAAATCGCATGAAATATGAAGAATATGTATTAACGCCTTTCAGAAACCTGGTTTCAGGATTGAGCGGAACTATGCTTGAAATCGATCCCAAGATTGAAACCAGCCCGAATATCAATAAGACTATTACCAAAATGTACCGTGACACGCGTTTTTCAAAAGATAAATCTTTGTTCAAAAAAAACATGTGGTTGGTGTTTAAGAGAAACGGTAAACAATGGCAGGATTATCCCGGATTCTTCTTTGAAATAATGTCAGATGATAATATGTACCGTTATGGGATGGGGTTTTATCGAGCTTCGCGCGATACGATGGATCGATTTCGCGACCAATTGGAAGCTAATCCGGGGGCTTTTAAAAAGGTTATCGCCCCTTTTGTTCGCGGGAAAGCATTTGATCTTGCCGGTGAAGAATATAAACGGTCTTTAAGCGGGGATATTCCGGATTGGTTGCAGGAATGGTATCAAAAGAAGAGCTTTTACCTGGTTCAATATAGACACCCTGATTCATTATTGTTATCATCAAGGCTGGCGAAATATCTAAATGAGCAATTCCTGCTGTTGAAACCGTTATACAAATTTCTGCAAAACATCATTGATCGTTAGATGAGTATATTGTCGCCGATCTCAAAATATACTTTCGTGTTACCCAGAGTAGGATAAATCCCAAAACTCCAAAAGAACAATCTATCAGAATCCAGAAAAAGGGTATGCCCCTAATAGGCCCGCAGATCAAGGCCAGCGGCAAAACAAGAGCGCAGGCAATCATGCCAAATTCCACAACCCATATATTTTTGACCGGTTCGCGCAGCGGTCCGATAAAGGCGATTGCGATAACGATATGGGCGAAGGCCAGCCAATCGGTGCCATAGGCGATGAACGGATAAAGGTGATATGTATTAACCACTCCCGCAAACACCCGCCCGATCCACTGCGACATAGCCGGCCAGTAATTTTCCATAATAGTACCGGGGCCGAAATTAGAATTAAGAAATCCAAGACCTTTTTCTATGGGGAATGCCGTTAACCCGCTTAAGATCATAGCAGTGATAAAAAAAATGAGTAGATATTTAATCCTTTTCTCAAGCATTTTATTTTCCATAATCACCCCAATAATAAATATTCGCCGTCGCTGCAATTATAAGATTATTCCAATGATCGCCTCTTCCATTTCAAAACTTGCTTGTATCGAAAGCAATCTATAGTATGGTCATTGACCATGCCGGTTGCCTGCATAAAAGCATAACAAATTGTCGGCCCGACGAAGTTGAATCCGCGTTTCTTTAAATCTTTGCTCATTACTTCTGCTTCAGGGGTGAAAACCGGAATTTCATTGAGAGTTTTCCATTTGTTAACAATCGGTTTACCGCCCACGAACTGCCAGATATATTTATGGAAGGAGTCAAACTCATTTTGAATTTTCAAATAGGCTATGGCTCCCGAAATGGCGGCTTTGATTTTCATCCGATTGCGAATGATGCTCGCGTCATTCATCAATTTCTCGATTCGTGCGCCGCGGTAGCGGGCGATTTTAGAGGCGCCAAAATTATCGAACGCTTTCCGAAAATTATCCCTTTTTTTCAAAATTGTTGACCAACTTAGTCCGGCCTGCATACCCTCGAGAATTAAAAACTCAAAGAGTTTTTGATCATCGTATAGTGGGACGCCCCATTCTTCGTCGTGATAGGTTTGCATCTGAGGATCATCACCGGCCCAGGCGCATCTTTTTTTCATATTCTTCCACCAATCTTTCAGAGTTCTGCTTATCTTAACTCGCTGACAGACAATATAATTTCTCAATTTCATATACAATCTCAAAATGTTCCTTGCCATATGTTGAAGACGGATTTAATCTATATTTATTGTTATACTCACCCGGGCAGATTGGGTAACATTAAATAACGGGAGAAAAAAATGAGTACATTTCCAATTCAATTCTCAGATTGGAAACCTCCGGACGAATGGGTCAAAATTAAAACTGTTGACGCTCACACCGAAGGCGAACCGTTGCGGGTAATAATAGCCGGTTATCCCGAACTGGACGGACAAACGATATTGGAAAGAAGGCGGCACGCACTTGAAAAATATGATTATTTGCGCACCGCCCTGATGTGGGAGCCGCGCGGCCATGCCGATATGTACGGTTGTATTATAACTCCCGCCGTATCGCCGGAGGCTGATTTCGGGATATTGTTTTTGCATAATGAAGGTTACAGCAGCATGTGCGGACACGGGATTATCGCTATAGCTAAAGTTGTCCTGGAAACAGGGTTAATGGAAATACGGGAACCGGAGACCGTTATCAGAATCGATACGCCTTCCGGTATGGTTACCTCGTACGCCAAAATAAAAAATGGAAACGTTGAAAGCGTTCGATTTCATAATGTCGCCTCGTATGCTGATACGTTCGACGCCGAAGTTGAAGTGCCCGAACTGGGTCGGGTTCGATATGATCTCGCTTTTGGGGGGGCTTATTACGCTTACGTTCAGGCACAAGATGTGGGATTGACTTGCCTGCCGCAAGATCATTATGAATTAATCAGAAAAGGAATGATGATCAAGCGGGCGGTTATGAAATCCCACAGAATTGAGCATCCATTTGAACATGATTTGAATTTTTTATACGGGACGATTTTTATTGGTCCGCCCGAAGACAATTCTTCCGATAGTCGTAATGTTTGTATATTCGCCGAAGGAGAAGTTGACCGCAGTCCGACCGGAACGGGCGTTAGCGGCCTTATGGCGATTCATTATGCCCGCGGGGAAATCGGTTTAAATGAACCGTATGTGATAGAGAGCATTATCGGCAGCAAATTCACAGGTCGAATAATCAAAGAGACTGTTTTCGGACCTCATAAAGCAGTTATTCCTGAAGTTGAGGGGCGGGCGTACATAACCGGAGTACATGAATTCGTAATTGATCCCGATGATCCTTTGAAACATGGATTTATTCTGCGATAGAAATTAAATGATATTGAAAAGTTAAGTTGAGAACTGTTATGTCTGAAAAATCAATTTTAGTTTTATCGAGTTCCGATGTCGAATCTTGTCTGTCAATGCCGGACGCGATTGAAGCCATGCGCGGCGCTTTTGTTCAACTTTCATCGGGGAAGGCTATCGTGCCGCAAAGAATTCACACAAAAATAAATGAGCATGACGCCATGACTTTAATTATGCCGGTTTATCTCCCCAGCGAAACCAAAATCGGAATCAAAACCGTTACCGTTTCGAATAAGAATCCTGAAAAAGGATTGCCACTGATACATGCCCTGGTGACTGTATTCGACGCGGAGACGGGTCAACCGCTGGCCATTATGGATGGAGCGTCACTTACGGCCATCCGAACGGGCGCGGCGTCCGGATTGGCGACCAATTTGCTGGCTCGAAAAGACACACGAGTGGCTGCGATAATCGGCGCCGGAAGGCAGGGACGAAAGCAGCTTGAAGCAGTGTGCGCGGTAAGAAATATTGAAAAAGTATACATAATCGATCGCAACCCAAATCAATCCGAGAAATTCATTTACGATTTTAAGGATAAGATTGAGGTAGATTTAGTTGCGGCGGATGATATGGATCGCCTGTGCGAAGTAGATATAATTTGTACCGCCACAAATTCTTCCGAACCGGTTTTTGGAGATAATAATGTATCGAACGGAACTCATATTAACGGGGTCGGATCATACACGCCGGAAATGCAGGAGATTCCTTTGGATACAGTAGCCCGGTCAAGAATTTTTGTCGATTCGATTACTTCAAATCTGGAAGAGGCGGGTGATATAATAATTCCTCTCCGGCATGGAATTATATCAGAGCATGATATCGTAGGCGAAATTGGTCAGGTCGCATCAGGTGAAATTGAAGGTCGAAAATCAGATGATGAGATAACATTTTTTAAGTCGGTAGGAAATGCCGTGCAGGATTTGGCGGCAGCGTCGGTCGTTTTGAAAAATGCCTGTCAGTTGCGATTGGGAACGAAAATAAGGCTATAATGCATAATATAAAAAAGGCCGCCTGAAAAAATCAGACGGTCTTAATATTGAATGAATTACTAAAATCAATTCAATGATTTTTGACGGTACTTTTCGTAAAGTTCTTTGTGTTTATTGTTCAAATCGACTTTGCGGCCTTCGATAAATTCCAGGACAACGTTTTGAGTCACCATGTCCATAATATCACCTTCGGATACGACAATGGTCGCTTTCTTGCCGACTTCGAGAGAACCCAGATCATCGGCAACTCCAAGGATCTCAGCTGTAGAAAGAGTAATAGCTCTCAGGGCTTCTTCTTTTGAAAGACCGTTACCAGCCGCTCGTCCAGCCTGAAACGGCAAATTTCTCGTGCCCGTTCCGCGAGCTTGACCAATGCAAAAATCAACGCCGCCTTCGGCGAGTTTAGCCGGTAAGGTGAAGGCCATATCGTAGGCTTCATCTGCGCGCATAGGCCGGCCTTCGGCTGAACGAGTGATGACCGGGACATCATTTTCTTTTAGTAAATCGGTACACATCCAGGCATCCCCACCTCCGACCAGGATCATTTTGAGACCGAATTCTTTTGAAAAACTAACGGCCTGTTCAATCTGTCGATAATCATTGGCACTGATAAAGACCGGCATTCCCTCAGAGAAAACCGGCATCATCGCTTCCCAGCGTTCATCAATCTTCATATCCGCATCGGTTTGACGGGCATTATAATAGGCGCGAGCGTCTCTGAACATTTGATATATATTTTCCCGGGCCTGAATTTGCCGTTCGCGTATTTTACCGGGATCCTGTCGGCGCCCGAATCGTCCTCCCCCGCTCAATACACCGGGCCAATTAAGATGTAAGCCGAGATCGATTTTTTCGGCGGCATCCTCGACCGTCCAGCCATCGAGATTTATCAGGCTGGAAATACCTGCGATTACCGAACCACCGGGCACAATCAGGGCCGTTGTGATACCATGAGCCCTGACCGATGGAATAATCTCCGAATCCGGATTATAAGCGATGCGAGATTTGACATTGGGATTAATCATACCTATCTCGCGAGTATCATTCGTAGCTCTTACGGCCCCGATTTCCGTAAGTCCGATATTGGTGGCAGGTGCGATAATTCCCGGATAGACTTCTTTGCCGGTCACATCAATTATTTCAGTATTATCAGGCAATGTCAAATTTGTTCCAATGTTTGCGATTCGTCCATTTTCAAAAAGTATATCGGTATTTTCCATGAGACCATTGCTGATTGTATGCAGATTGCCTCCTTTGAGAAGGATGGGCTGGGATTGTTTTTCGCCCGGTACATAATCATGCGCGGCAACGCTAACATAAAAAGATACGGTCACGACTAAAAATATAGTCATGGCTTTTGCCATATTAATGGAATGAATAAATCCTCTAATTTCGTATGCTGTTTTCATTTTACTTACCTCCGCCTTTTTTAGAGGATTTCAGGATTTTTTGTATCAATTTATTTCTTTCCGAGTTGACTGCCTCGCGCAGTTTTTTATCGGTTTCAATATCGAAATATTTCTTACCGTCAATCCAGGTTTGTTCGGCTTTGGCATAAATTGAAAGCGGGTATTCGTTCCAAATTGAGAAATCGGCGTCCTTGCCTTCGGCGATACTTCCCACATATTGATCAACTCCCAAATGTGTCGCGGGATTAATCGTAATCAATTTGATGGCTTCCTCAGGAGCCATTCCTCCATACAGGATTGCTTTCCCGGCTTCCTGATTTAAGCGCCGGGCCACATCTCGACTATCTGAATTGAAGGACGTATTAACACCTTTCTCGGCCATTAAAGCACCGCCGTAGGGTATGGCATCATAAACCTCGAATTT
Organism: Candidatus Zixiibacteriota bacterium; assembly: GCA_036480375.1. Taxonomy (NCBI): domain Bacteria; kingdom Pseudomonadati; phylum Candidatus Zixiibacteriota; species Candidatus Zixiibacteriota bacterium. Next base: position 222,002 of record JAZGGI010000024.1, on the reverse strand, counting down.
ATATGCCCACCAATCCGAGAAAGTCGTGGCCATAGCACCATGTCGGGCCATCTCATCGGCGACTTTATAGCCTTCCAGGATATGCACAAAGACATCAATCCTGAAGCCGAATTGTTCCGCCAGCCGCATCATCATCAGAGTTTCGCTCTGAACATAGGAATGACAATGAACCATCATCCTCGAATTTAAGACTTCAACAATTGCGTCCAGACCAATATCTTTGCGGGGCGGGATGGTTCGCGTTTTTTCTTTTTTGGAAAGTTCATTATACTTTTCCCAATCCTGTTCATATTCGCGAGCCGCCTGAAACACGTCCCTCATGATTGATTCGACGCCCATCCGGGATTGAGGATAACGGCTCCGCATATTATCGCCCCAGTTGCTCTGCTTGACGTTTTCACCGAGGGCAAATTTTATAGTAGGAGCGGCGTTTTTGAATTTCATTTCTTCTGCATTCGAGCCCCAGCGCAACTTCATCGTTTGATTTTGACCTCCGATAGGATTGGCCGAACCATGCAGGCACATAACCGTTGTTACACCTCCCGCCAGCTGACGATATATCGCTATATCCTCGGGGTTAACAACATCGCCGATTCTTACTTCAGGAGTTATCGCAAAAGTACCCTCATTAATATCGCCGGATGCCGCGATGTGACCATGATCATCGATAATTCCGGGAGTAACATGCTTTCCGGAGGCATCAATTACTCTGACACCGGAAGGCGCTTCCAGATTCTGACCGATTTTCGCGAATTTCCCGTCCTTGACGAGAATATCCGTGCTTTCCAGAATACCGGCATCTTCGGCGGTCCAGACCGTGGCATTCTTTATTAGAACATCTTCCTGAACAGGTAATGACTCAATGCCGAAAGCCATGTTGGGATAAGTGAAACCGGCAAAGAATTCTTCTTTTTTATCCTTGTCTTTCTTGCCCTTCTTCTTCGGTTTATCATTTTTATTCTCATCTGTGGCTGTTGTATCAGCTTCCGGTTCTTCTTCGGGGACATCGCCTATTCTAATCGCGCTCCAATCAACAAATGCTCCATTCGGCAAAGTGCACTTCCCGGTAATTTTATCGTTTTCTTTACGACCGGTAAAATGCGATAAACCCGCGTCTTTAACGCTGTCAATAATAGCCGAGAAGGAAACAAAATTACGTTCAGTGCTGACGTTTTTTATTTTTTCCTTCCATTCATCCATTTGAACTTTACCGGAAAGCCCTGTCGGTTTCCCTTCCAGAATCAGCGTCAGCGCTTGTTCGTTAACTGTCAGGTCATACTCGCCTGAAAATTCAGTAACCGGAAAAGGAGTAATATCGTTTTTCTTACCGGCTACCCAGACTGAATATATATCGCATTCCTCTTCGAAGATATCACCGTCGCAAATGAAGAAGTTAGCCATTTTTCCTTTTTCCAAAGTACCCGCAATATCCAAAACACCGCAAATTTCGGCGGGAATCGTCGTCAAGGCGGCAAAAGCCTTTTCTTTGGTTAAGCCTCGCTTCATGGCGGTGCGGAGGTTTTCCCAGAAAGATTTTTTTTTCTCCAGGCGATGCGTGGTTAATGCAAAGGTAATATTTTTTGATTCCAGCCGGGCCGGATTTGAAGGCGCTGTTTCCCAATGACGCAAAGTATATAATGAATTATCCAGGCCGTCGAGAGGATTTTCCAATGCGGGTTTTTTGGGAAAATTAAGAGGGACGATTAAGGTCGCACCGGTATTTTTGACTTCGTCTAACCAGGCATATTCTCGGCCACCGGTAATATGCACAAAATCGTATCCGAATTCATCGGCGATCCGAGCCGAGCGCAATATTGTCTGACTGCCGGTGTCGCCTTCAAATATCAATTTTTCATTTTTTAAATTGCGTAATGCTTCTATTGCCGAATTGAATTCGGGCATCTTTTGATTATTATTCTGCGAATAAGCCTGATGCGCCTTTTGATACCAATCAATATCATAAAATGTCTGGCGAATCATGGCAATGATTCCAAATAACGAGCCGGGATATGATTGCTGTGAACTGCCCTTGGCAAACGACGCGAAATGCGAGCCGTACGGCTTAATCAGTAAATCATTGGGCAAGCCGTCACCGAGCAACGCCACAAATGAGCGACCGCGAAATACGCCGTCGAGTTTGGCCGATTGGACCATCGTGAAACCCATCGACAAAAACTGCTTGGAATCGTCAGAAGACGGGCGAAAAGACTGACCCCAGTTTTTCTCGGCATGGATGGCGTTATTCCAAGCATTTCCACCGATACGGTCGCCTTCATATTTGGGCGGGTTTGATCCGCGCCGTCCTGTGGAACGACCGTCTTTTTCCTTCGGTAACCCGTATTCTGAAACGGTTTCAATAAATCCCGGGTAAATTGTTTTTCCCTTGATGTCGATTATATCAGCCTCATCCGGTATTTTGACATCCCGGCCGATGTCCAGGATCTTACCGTTTCCTATTATCATCGTTGCGCTGTCAATAGTTTTTTCGGGAGATACAATTATTTTTGCGTTTATAAACGCTTTCACATCCGGTGTCTTATCACGGATACCGATTACCGGCGTTGTCTGTGATAACGCCGATCCGATTGACACGAAAGTCATCAGTACGAAAAATATCAGCCCCATTTTGCGTGTCATCCGGGCGGATGATCCCATAAACAGATTGATAAAATGATTCATAATTAATCCAGTCTAAAAAAATGTTGCGAGGATAGTGCGAAGCATCTTTGAAATTATAGATTATTTTCCAAACATGCAAGCGATTTTATGCAACCGAGTGAAAGTTCTGGATTTATTTCAGAAAGTCTACCAGCTTTCGGTATCGTGGCAGCCGACGTTGCTGTACTGGCCGCCTGCAAAAGTCCCGTCGCCGCTTGAAAATTCTACTTCAATTGAGCCATTGATATGTTGGCCTAAACCGGTGATTGCCAAATTTGGGTTGACCGTCGAGGCATGGCATTGATAACATTCAATATTTTCATCAATATGTTCATCATGCTGACCGGAAAGGTTCTGCGGATTTGATCCGATGTCGTGGCAGGATAGTCAAATATTTCAATGGCTGGAATCATTATTGGAGGTGATGGATTTTTGAATTCGGGAATTACTCCCATCAAACTCTGGAAGCCATGACAAAAACCGGGATAATCGCATGCTTAAAAGAGCATATTATTCTCAGATACATTCAGTAGGATGAGGGATGATGTTTACCACTTGATCAGGTTAGCCTTCTTTTTCCATCCCAGCAGGTGGCTGGATATTCGCCAGTAGCCATGATTGTTTTTCTCATCATCCGGGCGGACGTTTTCAATCACGAATTTTATTTTATGTTGACCCGGTTTGAGATAATCGGACAGATCGATTTGAACCGGATCGACTTTGTCGCCGGGGCACCATCCGCTGCGACTGTAATCGGACGACCAGTAACCGTCGGACCAGCGGCGGGTGTACGGATTTATTTCTCGAAACTGACGACAGTCATCGCGCCAGGGTTGAAACCGATAGACGATTCGATCGTCAACGTAGATAACATTGTCTTTGGGAATGAATTCATCGGCTCCCGAACCGTCAGTGCAATGTCCCGAGACAAAATAATTCATTACGACGCATTTCATATCATCCGGGACGGTCACATCGATTTCCACGCCCTTTTCACCGTGCTCTTTGGAAGTGTAGGCCTCAGTGAACATGATGCCTTCCACCCAGTCAGGATTATAGACGTAATCGATATATATATCTTCCCCGGTACTATCTTCGATAGGTTCAAACTTCAGGGAAAAATCGACCTTCCAGGCCGGCGAAACCCAGGTGTCGACAAATCCCTTGAAAACGCATTTGTCCTGCAAAAGCGCGGCCAGATGCGATACGTCAACGTTATAAACAGTATGCCCGCCGTAGGACGTAATAAACTTGACAATTTCGATATCGGCCATCCCATCTTTACTCAATCTTATATTTCCGGCTCGATCCCATTTATCGTGCACGGTAATTTCGTCTTTGGGAATCGGGTTAAGTTCGACATGAGCGGTGATTCTCATTTGATCGCCAATAGTCGGGAGTTGTTTTTCGCTATAGATCTCTCTTCCGTTATCGGCCGAGAGGACTTCGGTCGTCGCGTATTTTGACGGTTCATCGAGTGAGAAATGGATATCGTTTTTTTGAAAGATTTCAATTGAATATTCTTGTGAAAAACATGAGTTACTGAAAATAAACAAAAGAGTAAAGGCATATAACAAGATATGTTTGGCTTTTGGGAATTTTCCGGACATAAAATTATCCCTTTAATTTGTAGGTTTTAATTTCGAACGGTTTGAGAGTTATCTCGTAGGTTTCCTGCGGAGGATACAATCTTTCGTCTTTCCATTCCATCAGCGAGGTTTCAATAAGATTGCGATCTTTATTATTTTTGACATATAATCGGCCTCGCGAACCTCTGCCCTTCGTTTCCAACAGACGCAAAATCAGGCAATTTTCTTTTTCGGCCTTTTTGACAACTTCCAAAGATATTCCGTCTCCGTCGATTGAAATGGGCATCTCGCGCCAGTCAAATTTGTATCCGTTAAATATCTCAATTCCCTGATTTAATTTGGCCGCTTCGGCTATGACTCGGGAATGAATCAAGTCACCCTGATGCGGTAAGAGACTATATGTAAATTTATGGTGTCCGATATCGGCATCGGGATCCGGATAATTGGGCGAACGCAAGAGATTTAGATCAAGAATATTATCATGCACTTTGTATCCATATTTGCAATTGTTCAACAAGGTCACACCATATTCGTTATCGGATAAATCAGCGTACCGATGGCCAACGGTTTCGAAGCGGGCTTTATCCCATGATGTATTGCAATGCGTCGGTCTTTTTATATAGCCGTACTGGATATCAAATGAGGCTTGAGGAAACGATACGTTTACCGGAAATGAAACGCGGAGCATGCGATGTTTTTCCTGCCAGTCAACTTCGGTATTAAAATCAAGTCTTTTGCTGTCTGCGGTTAGAATAATTTTCTGTGTGATGCATGAGTTGCCGACTTTCATTCCAAATGTCAATATACTGCGAACCGGTCCTGATATATTTTCGAAATTTTTGCATGATTTGGCGCGATCAACAATAGCGCCTTCGTAAAAAATATCGATATCCCAGGCGTCCCAATTGTTGGGATGATCATCATAGAGAGTAAGCAGATTTCCCGCATCGCCCTCGCGCATAATTTCCCGCCGCGTTTCTTTATCATAGGCGCTTATGAGTCGGCCGTCTGAATTGAACTCGTATTTCACTAAACCGTTTTCGAGGATCAAAGAATCTTTTAGTGTGATAGACAATGAGGGGTTATTTAACTTTTTTAATGTCAGGAAGGAATAAGGCTCGATATGGATTTTTGAAATCGTTTTTCCGTTTTCATCCTGCGCAGGCAGTATGTCATTTGGTTTATCCACTTGACTGCAAGCCGTCCATCCTTCCGGTAATGCAATCGAATTGTCATAGGGGCAGGCCAGACTGTTGAATAATACCAATGAATCGTTGTCTTTTCCGAATAGTTGCTCAGCGGCGGTTTCAAATAACATTTCACATTTTTCGAGAGCTTCGGTATGCTCTTTGTGAGTGGTTTGATAGACTTTGGTTATGCTCGAACCGGGAATGATATCATGGAATTGATTTATGAGTACGGTTTTCCATATTTCGTTGATTTCATCATGTGGATATTTATCCAGAGGAAGCGTTGACCATAACATTTCCAGAGCGCGAAGTTTCAGTTCCAGTTCTCGGTTGGCTTTCTTTACTCTGGCTTGAGAGGTCAGGGTGCCACGATGAAGTTCGAGGTATAACTCTCCGTCCCAGGTTTTCAATTTATCACGCTGAGAATCAAGCCAGTCAAAATATTCATGGGCCCGTCCGAACTTAACCCGAGGACTTCCTTCAAGGTCGGCCATCCGACGACCCAGTTCGATATTTTCTTCTTTGGGGCCGCCTCCTCCGTCACCAACGCCGAAGAGACTAAGAAATTGATCCAGACGGTCTTTTTCTTTGAAATGGGTTTGAGCCGGAACAAGAAAATCGGTTCCGAGTTGGCTGTTGTAATTATTTTCCGGCGGGAAATGAGCGAGAACTTCACGGCTGTCTATTCCGCGCCAGATAAATGTATGGTGCGGAAATTCGTTGATTTGATTCCATGTTAATTTTTGCGTCAGGAAATACTTGAGACCACTTTTTTGCATTATTTGCGGCAGCGCCGGAGAATATCCAAAAACATCCGGCAACCAGAGATTTTCGACTTCATAATCAAATTCATCCTTAAAGAAATTTTTGCCATGTAATATCTGCCGAATCATCGACTCTCCTGAAATGATATTACAGTCGGCTTCGACCCACATTCCCCCCTGCGGTTCCCAGCGTCCGGATTTGACGGCAGATTTAATTTTTTCATAAAGCTCGGGATAGTGATTTTTCACGAAGAGATAATGCTGGGGCTGCGAAGCGCCAAAAACGTATTCTGGATATTCATCAATTAGTTTCAATTGATTGGCAAAGGTTCGAGCACATTTACGAACCGTTTCACTGACCGGCCAGAGCCAGGCGGTGTCGATATGAGCATGCCCCACGGCAGTAACGGTCAAATCGGAAGCAGACGCCGGTTTGTTTAATTCTCTTTTTAATATGGCATTGCACTTGTCGAGATTTTCTCTCGTGTCGGCATAAACATCGATAGCTTTATTAAGGTATCTTATAATCCTGGATCGACGGATACTGTCTTCGGGAAGAGTTTTAACAAGACCTATAAGAATTTTCAAATCAAGCCAGAGATGCCATAATTCGGAATCGAATAAAGCAAGGCTCATTGCCTTCACTCGGGCGTCATATATACCGTAACGGTCTGGTGCGTCGAGACCGGGATCGGGATTTGTGATAACTCCAAAAAGTCCATTGGCTGCCGTTTCTACCCAGAGTTCAATCTTATCCCCGGCTTGAATAGTGCTATCGAGATGAACAATATCCCGGCTAAAATCCGCGTCGAAGACTGAGCCGTTAGTAATACCCTGAATTATCTCACCGTCAGGTTTATAAACCAATCCTTCCCCGCCAAAATCGAGATGTGCCACGATTTTGCCGCCGCTCCAATTATCGGGAACGCTTCCTTCAAGGTGAAACCATGCGCTTTGCCATGCCTGCCCCCAGATTTCACCGGCATTAATTTTTTGGTAATTTCCGTCTAATCGATTGGAAAACGCGACCGGTTCTTTGCAATTATAATACTCGGCTTTGAAGGGAATCGAATCGATAATAATCCGATGGGCGATTCGATCTCGAAACTTATCAAATCGATTGATATATATTTGTTCTTCTTTTTTGTTCACTAACTACTCCACGCAATTTCGATCTCAGGAATGATTATCTTCGGTTATAAAGCCGTCGTCAGAATCATCCCGTTTCATCGTTTTCAGCCGGCTAATCATCTTATTCAAATCTCGGAAGCCGCCTATGGAAAACCAAACAATGGAAATAACCGCCAACACGACTTGAATTAAAATATACGTTTTCCAAAAAGTCATCCAGCTCTCGTCGCCGACATCATGGGTCAGATTATAAATTGTGCCGACAATAAATATAATTGTCCAGACGCCGGTCCAGATATAGTTGACAATATAAATGAATTTGTCGCCGCGTGTGAATTCTCTTCCCATACCAAGCATTTTCCAACCACGAGAAGGAACCTTAGCGATGATTATACTTTCATCCTTCACGGCATATTGCCCACGTTTCAAAAGTTTATCCATATTATGAGTGGGAGCTTTACCCAAAAGAGAAACGACCATATAAACCACCGAACTGCCGAACATGCTTATCATCCAGAACCATTGACCATTAATAAAAAAGTCATCAATGATTTGATGAATAATAATCCCTCCGACGGCGATCGACGATCCGGTAATCATAGCCGCCCAAGCCGCGGCGGTAGTGCCTCGTTTCCAGTATAATCCCCCGATAATAATCGCGCCGGAACCGCCGGCAAAGATGGCCCCCGTAATGGCGAAAAACAGAAATATATATTGACTCTGTTTGAATAACAGACTGAAGAAGAATATAAAGACGGCTACGAATACTATTGCGAGGCGCAGCGCTTTAAGATGCTGCCCTGGGGTAAACGGTTTTTTTCGGAACGGCATTATCACGTCCTGCACCAGGATACTGCCCCAGGAATGCAGATAGGAATCATGGGTACTAATAAAAGCGGCGACCATAACCGCGACAAAGGCTCCGATCAATCCCCGGGGAAGAATATGAGAGAGCACCATCGGTACTTTTAATTGATTACGGACGGCCTCGGTTTCGGCTCCGGCAATGGCGTCTTGCACCTGCAAAGCGATCCCTGAGAAATCGGCGTGATTTAACATCGTGTAGGCGACAATCGGTATAAACATAAAAAGTAAGGTCTGGGGCAATCCTCGCCAACCCGATAAAACACTGCCCATTTTGGCCTCATGAGCGCTTTTGGCAGAGGCATTGTACCCCTGAGTTCCCTGCCAGGACATCGTGCCATACATTATTCCAAAAATCCCAACCAGAAAATACCAGAAATTGAAATCCTCGACATGACTCGTTTTAAATGGATTTATGAGAGACGCATCTGTTGGGGCCGACGATAAAGCCTCAAAGATATGTGTCCAGTCAAACGATATAAACATGTAGATGATGATGGCGACAAAGACAATATTGACGAGAAGTCCCTGAAAGAAATCGGCGATGATTACGGCGATCTGTCCCCCGGAAAAGACAAAATATAATGACATACTCAACAGAATTATCATAATCAAAGGAAACGTACTGACGGATAATCCCATCAATGATATCTCATGCGGCAATCCGCAAAAGTAAATAAAAAACCTCGCACCCACGGCGGGGAAAATTCCAAAATTGATAATACCTGAGAGAAACGCGATCATCCCTGTGAATATTCTGAAATTGCGGCTGTAGCGGACTTCAAAAAACTGCGGTAGAGTCAAAGACCGGGTTTGGCGAAAACGATAAATGACCCAACCCGAGACAGTGATAACGAGTACAACCAGGGCCGAACTCATCCCCCACCAGGCCATGGAAAACCCGGCGATGAGATTCATTTCGAGATTGCCAACGATAGTGATAGCTCCCAGACCGGCCACGCCGCTGGCAACGCTGATGACGTATCGTCCGGCCGAACGACCGGCGGCGAGAAAATCGGCGACGCTGCGCATTAGACGTCTGGCGGCAAATACGGAGAAAAACATCAGTCCCAGTACAACAAATACAATGGCCCAATCAATAAGGGATAAATTCATTCTATGGATTTTCCTTCTTCATTTTTCAATATCATAAGTTTCTGTCAGTTTTCGGAACTCCAGATTCTGCCATCCTGAGTAATATGAAGATTCGAATTTTGACCCGATGATTTTAGTATGACCTCAAATTGAGTTTCTGATATAGATACATCGGGCGGCCAAATATAACCTTCGATGGCCGTAACATCCAAATTCAATGAGGATAAATCGATTGTAAAATGGCCGTATTGCATCCGATGGGTTTGTTCAGCATAATACAATTTGCGAAGAAACCATCGAGCCGAAGCGTTTTTCGGATCGATAAATACATCTTCTCCATCGCCGACAACGGTATTTGAGAATTGAACGTATCCCCACATTTCGGGATAATGCATCGCGATTAGTCCCTGCGGCGACCAGACCCAGTTATCTTCGGGAAGAATCTTCCCTATCGCGGAATCGGTTTGCTTTATATATTGTCCGTCGTCGATGAAGGTTTGCCATTCTACTCTCGAGAAATTGACTCGCCAGATATCTCCGTTTTTGGGTGGGGCGGGGCGATGGGCACATTGTTTCAGAACATTCCAGGGAATCGCTATCTCAATGCTCCAACCGCGGTCAATATCACCGGGATTGTTTATTGTCCCATCGATATAAACAGCTGTTTTCAAGCCCTGAATGTCCCAGGCATTAATGGCCGGGCCGCCGTCGCGGTAGGGTTTGTTAATCAATAAATCCCATTGGGTATTAAGAGCGTTTACTTCCAGTTCATAATATTCATGCGTATCACCATCCGGATCAATAAAGACTTCAAAATCGTTATCATGGTAAATGACGGCGTCTCGCTTTTGGAGTTTGCCCCAGACATGGGGTTCTTCCATTTCGGCGGCGATGTAAAAACAGGAGCTATCCCAGAGCATTTTGGCCCGCGTCTTAAACCGGGGTTTCGATTTATTATTTCCTTCGATATCGATAAAACAATCCGTCCACGGCGCGAGCGACCAGCAACGCTTATCCAATTTTCCATCTATATTTATGGTGCCTGATGTCATGTAACAGATATAATTTTTCGGCGAGAAATCTATTTGAGGAATGGGAAAGCTGTCATCAGAGATTTTTTTTGTTTTCGCCCCATCGAAATTGGTTTGACAGGACAGGAGTAATAACACACAGATTAAATATACAATACATAAATTTATTCTCATATCGGAAACCTCTGAAATTGTGTCGGTTTGCCTTTTTTATTGGCGTTTTTCTTTTATATCATTCAAATTTTATGATCTCCTTTTACGAACCGGCAAAGCAGGCATCGATCAAGTCACCTATTTTATCGGTGGCAAGGCAGATGGAAGTATCAGCGGCGCCATAATAAAGCCATAGTTCGTCTTTGCGTTTCGCGGTATCTCCGAGGGGTAATCCGGGCACTACCGCCCCTGTGGGGAAAATTACATTGGGCACCTGGCCGATCAGTTCATAATCTTCGCGCGGCTCCAGAATATTATATTTGCCGCGCGATATTATTTCCCCGGGATTAGATAATTCGAGAAGGGCAACACCCGCTTGATAAATATTTGAAGAGGCAAAATGGGTGGCGACCCCGTGATAAATCAAAAGCCAGCCCTGCTCGGTTTTAATGGGCGGAGGTCCGGCTCCGATAAGTTCATCCCAATAATGTTCTTTCCCTTTCATTAAGATTTTTGATTGCCACCAAGTCAAAAGATCATCGGATTCCATGAGTCTGATGGCCGAACCGGTTGGAGCGTTGCCAACCATTCGAATCACATTAGGTCGATCCAACATTATATATTTGCCGTTAATCTTATCCGGAAACAAAACTCCGTTACGAGAATCTTCGTCAAACAAAATGCCCAAAAAGTCGAATTTTTCGAAATCATCGGTAACAATCAGACCAAGTCGGCAGCCGGATTCCAGATCCATCGTGACGACGATGTAATAACGGCTATCGAGATATATTATCCGGGGATCATAAATATGAAAAATATCGGATTCTATTTTCTCTATACCGTTGAGTATTATCTCATGACTATCAATTTCAAACTTGTAGCCATCTGGGCTGCTTGCCTTCATGAGAAAGGTTTCCCGGCCCCGATTTTGCACTCTGAGCAATAAAACCGTTTTGCCGTTATGAATTATCGCTCCGGGATTGAAAACCGAACTGACATCAATCAAGTGGGGTTGGATTGGGGGTATATCATTTCTGGTTAAGATTGGGTTATGTGGGTAACGATGCACTTGATTTATCCTAAATAATATGATTAATCAGTTATGAGATTATAAGAAAAAATCGGACATGATATAACAAATATTTTAAGGGAATATGATTATTTTAAGCAATGATTCGACGAAAATGGCAATTGAATATACTTATCTATACTTTTTTTAAGGCATGCGGAGGTCTCTCACCTAACCTGGGAACGACATTAGGAAGTATTGAAACCCCGTGCATGCCATTAAATTTACTGGAGCCGTTATGTCATTTTAATATCGAAACTCAATTCTGTCAAGGTTCTTATTAACTCGGAAAGAAATCAGAGCACTTTATTTTCAACACTTTGGCAGCTTTTCCTTTGATCCATATATAAAATCGGCAGTTATGATTAAAAAGTTTATTGCGAAATTACGTGATTTTGATGGGGAAATGTCCGATAATTTAAAAAATAGCCCCTTTGCCGCCGAATGGTGATTCAGCGCCGAAAGGGGCTTTCCTGGGGAAAGACAAACCAGGAATTGCGAGGGGCGGGTTAGGGATGTTAATCCCTATTTTTTACGTCGTCAATCAGAGCACGGGGGTGAGCCTCCTTTAAATACATGATTTATTAAATAAACAGCGTCCCCCACATTGAGTTCTCCGTCGCAGTTGGCATCCCCGTATAGAGTTTGGGCCGGTCCTGGCCCTCCCTTAAAAACATGATTTATAATGTAAACCGCATCCCCGATATTGACGTTATCATCTACATTGGCGTCGCCTCTCACGTAAAAACTCATTCTAAAAGTTTGGCTTGACCAGGTCGATAAGCCCACGCGATTGATACATTTGGCTCTCCAATTATAGGCGAAATAGAGATCAAAATTGCTCAACGGAATCGGAGCGTAATTCGTATCCAGATTATCAAGGATTATGTCTTCGAATTCAGGATCTTCGTCTTCCAGCCAAATATGAAGTAAGTAAGTCAGGGTATCATCAGGAATACTCGAAGCGGGTTTGGTCCAGTTAAATTCTTCATCCTGTCCGTCTATAGTATTAATGTGATTGTCATGAATAGGAATCGTTAAATCAAACTCTCCCGGTGGAAGCATTAATGAGCTTAAAATGATCGACCAATCTGTTTGCGTCGATAATCTCTCGGCTCCATAACTACTTATCGCCTTTACTCTCCAATACAATTGCCCCACTCCGAGATCGGAGGTGGCATCGAGTTTTATCGAGGTTCCGATAATTCCGGAAAAGACTTTTGTATCCGGCCCGGGAGTGAAATCCGGAGTATCCGAAATTTGTAGCTCGTATATAATCGGATCCAAATCATAATACGAAACCGCTTCTCCCCATGAAAAACTCAGGGAATCTCCTATTTCGAATTCCATTTCAAACAGGTTGACTGGTTGTATCAGGTTAAATTCCTGAGGCGGCGCGTTTAGGAGTAAAACACTCCCTTCTCCCGATACCGGTAATTCAACACCATCTACATCGCTGACATAAATCGAATCAATGGTCATATGATGGATACCGCTGCCAATATTTTTTAGATGAATAGTCGCCAGATGTCCCGGACCGTCAACAGCGATACGCTCCCAGAATATCAATGATTCGATAATAAGCCTGGTCGAATCTTCATTAAATCGGGAATAAAAAGGTACTGTTACGGCATTAGGCGGATGCATCAACGGTCCCTCATCCACGGGATACTGAGTTGTATCGACATTCATCTTATTGGCGGAAACGGGATCTGCTTCTACCGAATCTCCAACGCAAGTTGAATCATAAATGGCATAAGTGCATTCATAACCCCCACCACAGGTCGAATCGACGTCCCAGGCCGTATAATTCCAACCCAGACAGATAAATATATGCTCCGGATCCCAGGCCTGACATATCCAGTCGTTAAAATAAGTTGAGTCGAATTGATCTTCCGTACATACCCACGCATCGACGACCGTAGTGTCGACATCCCAAACGGTACAATGCCAATTATTGTAAAGAGTTGAATCGAGATGCCAGGCTGTCGCTTCCCAGGTGACGCATTCCTGAACAGGGTCCCACTCCAGGCATACCCAATCATTAAAATAGGTGGAATCAACAAACCATTCAATTATAACCCAGTCATTTATATAAGTTGAATCCAAATCCCAGGCAGTATATTCCCATAGGCCGATGCAGGTGGAATCTATCTGTTCTTCGGAGCACACCGAATCTATACACGTTTCCCCATCCCATTCAATACAAGTCCAGGTTCCGATACAGGTAGTATCGACCTGCCATTCCGTACAGGCTGAATCAATGGCAGTAGAATCAACATCCCATTCGATAAATTGAGAATCTATGGCAGATGAATCCACTTCCCATTCCACAAACATGGAATCAATACAGGTATAATCTATAGTCCGCCATTCAATACAGATCGAATCGATTGCCGTGGAATCAACCCACCATTCGAGAAATACAGAATCCATGCAGGTAGAGTCATAAGTTTCAACTACATAGATTGAATCGATGCATAACGTATCAACCAACCACTCGAAATATACTGAATCAACGCACGTCGAATCCTCCAAATATGTAAGGCAGATTGAATCGGTGGGTATTGAATCATAAAACCAATCGGTGCAGAATGAATCGAGGCAGGTGGTATCGACGTTAAAAGCCGCGCAGATCCAAAATGTCGAATCGGCCAGATAAGATAAATCTAAAAGTTCTTTATTGTAATTTATATATACGGTATAGAGATTCATTCCCGATACCGCGTCGTCGGCCCAAAGTTCGATATCAAATGTTTCTGACTGACCGCTCGATATTTTGACCGAATCCGGCGTCAGATATAATGATTGAGCCGCAACATCCCCGCTCGCCCACATAATCGTCCCCACAAGGAGGACAATCGGGATGATAATCAAAGATTTCATTGTTAACATTGTCTTTCCTCCAGAAACCAAAAAAGTAGTCTATTCTTTCCTAATTTTGCGGCGAAGCGGTACGGCTTCGTATGCGCCGCACCGCTTCACCCGCTTCAAAACCCCCCTCAAGGCTTTGATCAAATATTTGGCTTACTTCATCAGAACCATTTTCTGGGTCTTGACATACCCATTGTTATTCGCACTGGCCCTGTAGAAGTAAATACCGGAAGCAACCTTTTCACCATTATGGTCGCTGCCATCCCAGGTTATGTTAACCATGCCTGGACCGTCGTTACCGGAGAAGGTCATAACCGATTGCCCAACAATATTGAATATCTCAACTCGCCATTCGGTGGAATGGGCAAGAGCGAAATCAATAGTGGTTGTCGGGTTAAACGGATTGGGATAGTTTTGAGATATTGAAAATACTTCAGGTAATGCACCCGATGAGTAAACCGAACTAAAGGCAACATCGATATGATTATTATTGAAATCTCTCAAATCCATTTCAGGCTCTGAGAATTCGAAGCTGCCGTCTTGTAAGGCGCGGAATTTGATTACCGCAATCTCGGATGATTCGAACTGATTATCCTGACCAAATATGGCGCCATCAATATTAACTGTGGAACCATTGATCTGGTTAACCAGAACCGCCCGGTCATTATCAAACATCTCACCGGTTTCAATTGAGACCGCTTCCAATAAATCCGTATCATAGGTCATTGTCAGGCTGAGAGCCTTGACCGATGCGGATTCATTGACGCGAATTGTCGCATAGACATCATCGCCGGCTTTGAATTCCTGAGGAATCTCAGCCGAGATAGTGACATCTCCAATGGCCGGTTTGGCAATCACAGGATTGCGACCGATGCTCTTCTCAGCAGCCATGGCATCGAATGAGAAGAGGAAGATCAGGAAGTCATCGAAGTCAATCTTGCCATCGACTGTAGTATAGCCATTATAATCTCCAGTTGTCGTCGGACCGATATCGCAAGTGTCATTCCAGACACCGGTCTTAGCCTCAAGAGCATAGAAGGCGTTAGCCATGGTAAGGAATTCTGAGAACTCAATCTCACCGTCCACATTGAAGTCGGCGCCGAAGTAGTTCTGGCCTTCTGTCGTCAGATAATCTGTACTCCAGTTACCCGCATCATCTCTGATAAAGAGGCTGAAGTAATAAATATCCGGAACCATATCTTCGGCGACAAAGGTATGCTCTAATCCGGCAATATCATGAGCGCCAACGAAGTCAGATGTAATGGTCGGCGGATGGGTCGGAAGAACGTCATCATATTGAGGATAATCGTTCGTTCGTTGCCAGTTTACGCCGTACATCTGAGCATTCGTATGCTCGGACCAGCTTAGATCGACACTGGCCGGCCAACCGTTCTTACTGCCGTCACCTTCGGAAGGCACCGCAGTAAATGACGGGCTTCCCATTGACGACCAGAGCGGAGGCGTGGTATCAAGGATGATATCGTCGGAAATCCAAGCCGATTTATTACCGGCATCATCTTTCAACTGCATTTCCACACACTTGGTTCCTTCGCCCGCTGAATGTAAGGTCCACGGGTTATAGAAAATGGTGGGAGGAGTAATCGCTATCCATGATGTTTCCATGGAAGGAGCGCAGTTGCGGAATCTCACCCAAACAGCATCACCGGAAATAGCGGTAACCTCAAGAGTATTGCCAGTCTGCGAACAGGTATAACCGGCGGCCGCGCCGCAAGCAGGATCACCTACGATTTCCAGAACACCGGTCGGTTTCTCACGATCGAGGATAATGGTAGCGGAATCAAGATCTTCGCCACCTGCACGGTCATTTATCATTACATATACTTTTCGCAGGCCATCGCCAACGTCAAAAGTATGCGTTTCGGCACCAGTATAAGATTGATAGGCAATGTCACCTTTAGCGGGATCGCCAAAGGTTCCATCTTCGGAAATCTTAATCTGGTAAGGAACACCACTGTAACAGTTTTCGGTTAAAGTCAGAGTTATCGGATTGTTAAGATATCTGGTCTTTGCCGCTCCACCGCGAATCTCAACGAGGTCAATAACAGGAGCTTCGGTATCGACTGCTATTCTGTCCCAAGCCTGGACAGAGGTAACCATATCGGAGCAGTTCTTGCCCTCGAGATGGATATAATTCCAGTTGCATTCATTCGCTCCGGTCATATCAAATGTATGAGTGCCCGGAACATACTCAATCCACGGCTCGCCAGTTAGAACCATTGCGGCCGAGCTACCGGACATACCCATACGAATATGAGTAATGTTGCTGGTAGCGCCGGTCAGAGCGAGATTAGCGGTTAAATCATTAGTCCAGACATCGCCGCTATTAATCGCCAGAGTACCGACACTGGTTGTACCCCACATCATCATGCTGGTCGCTTCGGCTTCATCACTAACGTTACCAACATTGTCTTTAACGCTGGCAAAGACGCTAATAACATCACCCGGCGAACCGCCGCTGGTGTAGAGATACATTCCGGAATAGTATGTGAATCCGTCGGTGCCAACTGAGTCAGGCGTACCTAACACAGAATAGGTACCGGCTCCGGAGACATCGCCCATTTTAAAGCGATTAGGCGTGCCCGAAACTCCGAGATCATATTTATGATTCCAGTTGTTGGAGCATTCGCTTCCATCCGGATCGTAAATTACAAAGTTCTCAATAACCGGAACAGTGCGATCAAGAGTAATGACATCCGATTCAACTATGGATACATTACCGGCGTCGTCCTGAACGGCAAATGAGACTTCGTAATCGCCGTCGTCAAGCGGATCGTCTCCCAAATAGACTGAGAATGGGAATGCATTTCCAATCGGCCAGTAGCAAGCCTGCCAATCTGCGTCGTCGCATGTCAAGCTGGCTCCGCCGTCGTTAATCGAATAGGCATACATAGTAGCGCCGTAGTTGCCCCAATTTTCGACATATCCATTTACCGTAGTAAATCTTGACCGAGTAGGGACATTAAAGGAGTACAGCGAATTATCGGGGGCGCTGGTATTGTATTCAATACTGTTGCTGCCCCAGCCACTCTTGTTGCCATAAACGTCCGTCACCTGGACATAAAGTGTATGAACAATATCACCCGGATAGGTGGTGTTGTCCAGATCGACGTTAAATGAGGCCACAAACGGCTGAATCAGACGCAAATCACTACTATATGCCCACTGTACTTCGCCCTGATCGGTCGGGTCGGCGCTGTAATCGGTCGTAACATCGATAGTTACGCCAACAACGTGCGTCCAACCAGCTTCGGCGCAATCCTGCGAAGTAAGATCAAACGCCGGAGTCGCCGGAGCGGTATTGTCAACCGAGAAAGCAAGGTCAAGAAGAACGTGGTTCGTGCCCCAAGCGGTGCAATCATAAAGAAGCAGATTCAAAGTATGATCGCCAGTGGTCGGAACGAGAGCGCTGATATCAAAGAGGTGTGAACCGGTATAGGTTAAGACGCCGGCTCCACCCGGATAGACTATAGGAATCCATCCGCCTAAACCGTCTATCTTATAATAGAGACCCAACAGGCAATAGTCATCACCCAGTTCAAAATCGAGAGTCATGTCAAAAGCGTTCGAATAGACATCGTCCCCGGTCGGCGAACCGCTGAGAGCGGTGCTGACAAACCACGGAGAAACCTGATCGGAGACCGAAAACGCCATCGCCGGTGACATGGCCGGGATCGGATCGTTGTTCATATCCTTATAGGATGAAGCAACAGTTATGCTTCCCGCACCGACGGCGTCACCCTTGGCTTCAAACGTAACAGTAACCAAAGTTCCTGAGGCCGTTTGGGCCTCGGAATCACCACTACCGATATCGATAGCGATTGTGCCTGCTGTTGAATTGTCATAAACAAAAGCGACTTCACCCGGTAAATAGTCACCGGCTTCGATTAAGACAACATCCAAAAGGGCGTCATCATAGCTAATGACAAAATCAGCCGCCTTAAGAGCCATGAACGGATCGCAATCACCAGCATCATAGACAAAATCCACAACCATGGTTTCACCCAGAGCCAGATCATCATTATCCGGAGTCGGAGTATTGGTCGCCATTATGGCGTAACGACCCATGTTGGCGCCGCCCGGAATCGGGAACACCGACAAGCTGGCGACATTATCCGAATAAAAGTTGCCCACGTTGCTGACAGACTCCCATAGCACGTCCCACGGCGAGGCAAATGGATTAACATCCATTGCGGATACGCCATTGTTATTCAGGCAGTTGGTGTGAATCCGTAAATAATGTCCTGTCATGGGGTATGCGAAAACAACATTAATACCAACCGCACAACCTTGAACGTCATTACCGGAAATTGCACCGATTACCATACCAGCAACGGTAATACCATTGCCGACAGCTCCATCAATGTCATTTCCGGAAACTGCTATGGAAGCAACTGAAGGACCAATTACAATACCACTAGCGCCTCCATTTATAACGTTGCCCGACACAGCACCATCACCAGCGACAATGATTCCATCGTCGCCGCTGCCTGAGATATCGTTGCCTGTACAGGTCAAACCAGTTGAAGTCCCGTCAGTAGCATCAATACCATCATCGCCGTTAGTGGCCAGGGTATTATCAGTCAATGACGCGTTAGTGGTTTGCCCGGCAATCCTAATACCATCACTGCCGTTGTCATGAATATCGCATAAATTAACAGCGCACATATCCATGGCAGAGGCGCCGGCATTATTATCAAGTGCAACACCATTTCCGGTATGACCGAATGACTGACATACATTCAGAGTATTTCTGTCAGCGTTTAGCGAACCGGTGGAGTAAATCCAGAATCCCCAGGTGCCGTTGGACGCGACGACATTGTCGAACATTCCATCGGCCACGTTCATTGAGACGCCGCCGAGGTTATCATCCAAGATCACGTCGGATACGGACAAATTGGTTACCCCGGATCCACCTAAACCAGTGGCATAGCTCATTATTGTCATATCTGTCATTATGACTCCATCGGTGCCGGTAAGATTAAAAGCAGTACCGACTTGATAGGTCGGTGCAATTAATTCGACACTGCCATCACCGAGGATTAGGAGATCGTTATCGGTTACGGTGCAGGTTTCCTGATACACACCGACATGAATATGAACGGTATCACCGTTGATACAGTCATCAAGAGCGGCCTGGATTGTCTCGTATTCGCCAAATCCGGCGCCCGGTCCGACAACGTGACGCGCTGTCGCGAAGACCTGACCGGCGGTGAAAAGGCATACCAGAAAACCTAAAAAAAATAGTTTCTTTGTCATTGTCATCATTTAACCTTCCCAATTAAGGTTTTTTAAAAGTTCTGCGTTACGAAATAGATTTGTAACTGCAGTAACGGGATTTTGCGGCGTAAATCGCCACATACAGGGATTTCCGGTTAGGGAAGAAATCCCTGTATCATTCGGCACTTCAGAATTGAAGCGCCGAGAAACTGTTTACCATTGAGAAATGCAGGATAGCAAAGATATGCGGATTCGTATAGAACCGTCCCAGGTTAGGTGAGAGACCTCCACAAAAAACTTACATTTCCTAACATCATCTCGTGGTAAGTACACCTACAAGAGTGTATATCATGTAATACTTTGGCCCGTTATCACCCCCCTTCGCATCCAAGAGGTTAAAACACACTACTAAGCCTTGATCAAAGCCTGTTACTTGACCACTCTAATTACAAATATTAAGTTGTATAAAAAGTCGAGGCGAGTAAATAGAAGCGACGAGAAATATCCTTGTCGTCTCTTAGCGCATGTTCCCAGTGAGCGTTCCCAACGGTTCCCAGTTATTCCCAGTGATGTCCCCAGTATACACCCCTAAAGGCATAATCGTTGTCCCTAGTCGATATCTCGAAATTACCCCGGTGAGTTGTAGCTATGCTCAGCTTTCCATGCAGAAATTAAGCTTCGCTTCACTCTATCATTACCCCAACTGACTAATCGATAAGCAATCCTCCAGTTAACATTGGTACACAATCCTAAAAAAGTATATGTGCTCATGTTGTGCTCTTTTGGTTATGCTCTTTTGTTTAATCTAGATGGGCCTACTATTCGAATATAACAATTACCGATTCGAAGTCAAGGAAAATGTGAATTAATTTTCGTAAATATTGTTGTCTTTACACGCCTTAGTGGATTGGTATGTCCGTATCAATGATATTTAAGAATAGGTGTTATTAATGTGCGGTTATGCTGAGACAGATGTCAATCGCGTGACCCAGTGATGGCGGCTTATTAGTCGTAATGCGGAAAACGGCATTTTGAGATAAGATTAGTTCCGTTATTAATTCGGGATTTTCTCCGGGATTCCATAAAAATTCCTGGCCGTCGATATCAAGAGCTAATTCCTGTGCCGGTTTATCCCGATCGGTTAACGCCGTAAATTCAAGATTATAAGTTCCCTCAGGATTTCGAAACATCCAGACGAGGTCTTTTTGAGTCGTTGATATCCGGCCGCACACTATTTGAGATTCGCCTATCCCCGGTTCAATGATTGTTATTGTATCTATTATTGTAAGTGTATCAATTTGCGTTAAAGTGTCGATCGTATGCAGAGTATCAATGCTGAACAAAGTATCTATACTGGGAACCGGATCCGTTCCTGCCAAATCGGAACTTTCGAGGGGATTGGAGCAATTTACGAAGATTATGCTGCCGGTTAACAATAAAGTCCAGACGGCACAAATAATAGGTTTTTTCACTTCTCGCCTCCGAATCCAATATGGATCGTTATTGTAAATAAAAACTGGCCGTTTTTCGATTTGGATTTTGAATCTCCGGCAATAAGATGTTTCGCCGGATTATATGCGCCCGTAACTGAAATATAATCGTAAGGCGACGCCCGCAACCCAAACAGAGGACCTTCAGACAATTTGGCATATTTGTAATACTCTTGAGAGATTTCCTCAATACGAATCCAACCTCCTACAATGCCAACAGGTATGTGTCCATATGGATAATAAATTATCTGGCCGCCGATCATTCGTCGCCGGGTATCCAGATCTACTCCTTCAAATTCAAAAGAACTGTTCCAGAATGTATGACCGGCGAATCCTTCGGCGTATAAAATACTTTTCCACGATATACCCCCGGCCACAATCGGTATCCCGCCGAAAGGTGAAGTATAAAGGCCGACGCCAAATTGCAGCCCCAGACTTTCTTTGAATTCACTGGTGATTTCCTTGACTTCGGTAAAGTGTTTTTCAACCGGCGGCCTGTTTTCAAGGGCTTCCAGGCGCCTGTTCAGGATTGAAAGCTCGTTTATTATCCGAACGCCGGCGAATCGATAATTCGCGCCTTTTACCTTTGTATCCGCCGATTGAATAATAATTTGAGAGGAGTCGACATTAAATTCATCGATTAAGAGATTGCGCAGAACGTGCGCGCGACCGAGCGCCAGGCCGGGATTTTTGGCATCGTTATTTTGTTTATATTTTTCGCCGTCAGCTCCCCCGGTAACTATCGCCCGGGCCAAAGGATATTTTTGCAGCGTATCTGTTATCGCTTGCAATTCATCAAGATACGGCGCGAAGAATTCCTTATTTGCATTGGAGCCGACGCCTATCGGAAAATCGGTTATGATTACTTCCTGGGATGAGGCGATTGACGCCAGCAATATCAAGTATCCGACTACCGTAAAAGTCAATTTCTTCATAAGTCACACTGATTTCTACCGGTTACGCCATTAGTAATTGGCTTGAAACAACGGTCGATGCAATTTTTGAAACGGTCTTACTATTAACTCAGGAGAATATGGAGAAGGCGTAAATTTTTCAGGACAATCGATCAAAAGTCACAGCATGAGCCTTCATTAATAATGCAATTCATTGCGTTTTACATTCTCTCGAATCGGCGCAGTATCCTAATAATCCTTTCTCTGCCACCGGATTTCCGGTGATTTTTGCATAAAATTATACTGTTCGGGACTATTCAAGCAAAAATCGTTCCCAATTTCCGTTTCGGTGGGAGGCATGAATCTTATGAGTATCCATTAGAAAATTATATGGGAGAAATAAATTAAAGAGGAGAAATGATTTTAAGCCGGGATTACGTTTTTCCGTTATTTACTCATAGAATAACCCGGCGAGGAGAGCACGATCCCCGCCGGGCATTATGTTCAGTCAATGGTCCATTGATTGAGATGTCCATCCCCGTTTATCACATCCCCCTCTACTTCATCAGAATCATCTTCCTGGTATCAGAAAACTCGCCAGCCTCCAGCCGGTAGAAATAGATTCCGCTGGCAACCTGACGGCCGGAGCTATCTTTGCCGTCCCAAACGACTGAATGCAATCCGGCTTCCTTTTCCTCATTGACCAGAGAGACGATTCTCTGTCCTGAGATATTGAATATCTCCAACTTGACATGACCGCCCTGAACAAGATTATAGCCAATTGTCGTTGACGGATTGAACGGATTGGGATAGTTGCCCAATAACATTGATTGGTCTGAACTTGTATTGTTGGCAAATGGTATCCCCTCGGGCTCCGGATTTCCCCTGATAATAACGCAGTCAGTTCCTTCAAAGGGTGTTCCGTCATTTAATTCTCCGGAGATAGTCAGAGTAATAACATCGCCATCATTAACCTCACCCAGCGCTTCTTTTAATTCACTTCGGCCAAACATGAGAGTTAAATCTAAAAAACCGTCCGGGCCGTCGGCGTTGCAATCGCATTCGGTTGCATCGACTGGCATCGGAGTAGCGACATCTTCATAATTCCAGCGTACAACTGGAATCCCTTCAAGTGTAATTGTCGACTGGTTAATATCGCTGGCATCAAAATCAGCCGTGCCCAAGATCGCTGCCGGTACTACAGCCCATTTTTTTATCGGTCCATTTGGAATTTGCTTATAGGCATCCGAACTTTCATTTCCTGATTCACCGCCATTATTGTTTTCGGGAGGTTCCCAGTAATAAAAATCCGGGTCTTTCACTTTAACGTTTAGCGGATTGGGACATGATCCTGGCTTGATGTCGAGGTGGACGGGGAGCGTCATCGACAACTGATTCATCAGGATTGAGACAGTGTTGGAACCTTTATTGGGTACAGCAAGGTCCGGAAAGCCGTTGTTATCGAAGTCGGCCGATGAGATAAAGTACGGTTGGTCACCGACTGGAAGACTGAAAGCCACCGCAAACGAGCTATCACCGTTGTTCATTAGGATGGATAAATCGTCGGAGTTCTGATTGGATACTGCCAAGTCGGCGAAGCCATTGCCATTGAAATCGGCAGCAATAACGGAACGCGGTCCTGCACCAACTGGATAAGTACCAGCCAGCCCAAAAATGCCGTAACCATTGTTCAATAAGACAGAGACATTGTCGGGGCCACCATTTGTCACAGCCAAGTCCTCATCGCCATCACCGTCATAATCAGCTGCAAATACTGATGTCGGTAGCGCGCCTACCGGATAACTGACGGGTGGTGCAAACGAGCCGTCGCAGTTGTTTATCATGATGGAAACATCATAAGTCCAGAAGCCGACCACGGCAAGGTCCAAACAGCCGTCACCGTCAAAGTCTGCCGAGATGACAGAAACCGTATAGTTACCAACAGGGTAATTGACGGGGGCTGCAAAGGTGCCGTCACCGTTGTTGATCAGGACCGACACATCATCAGAACCGGCGTTAGCTACCGCCAAGTCAGGAGAGCCGTTGCCGTCGAAATCCGCCGAGAAAACGGATTGTGGGCAACCGCCGGCTACGTAGTTTACAGGCGGTGCAAACGTCCCATCGCCATTGTTAATCAATACTGAGACAACACCTACGCAACTGCTGCTGTTGTAATTCGATACGACCAGGTCAGGGTAACCATCTCTATCGAAGTCTTCCGAAAACACGGAATGCGTGTTCTCACCAACGTAATAATCAACCGGCGTCGCAAAGGTACCGTCACCGTTGTTCATAAGGATGCCTATGTTGTCCGAACCAGAATTGGTTACAGCCAGGTCCTCATCGCCATCACCGTCATAATCAGCCGAGAAGATATCATTCGGAACGGCACCAACTGGATAGTTGACAGCTGCATCAAAGAGAGGTTCTGCTGCGAGCCTCCCCCCCACCGACAGAACCGCAAATATGATGAGTAAGGTCATCAGAGATTTTAGCATAGCATTATCCTTTCGAAATGGAGTTAAGTAGTCTTTGAAATACCCCAATTAGGTATTTTGCATGGTACATTTTGTTTTTTAGCATCACGAACTTTCTTTGGCTATTATTATTGACCCTTTGGCTAATCTGTATCTATAGATGTAATAGGAACGAGATGGCTGGTTTATAGAAAATATTTTGAGTTATTAGCGGGAAGGTAAGTTATTTTTTTATTTTTCGGCGGCGCGAAGTTCGCCTTCGGTAACCCAATCAGAATCAATCCAGTACGTTACTCCATCGCGTAGATCTTCCAAGTAAGTTTGCCACTCTATTGGATCAAGTTTACTCTCTCTAACCGCTTTATCTCTTGCATTAATAAACGGATCTTCAGCTTTAACATCAAACACTCGAAAATCTTTGTTAAAATAGTACCTGATCCGAGAACTCAGATTATTCATTTCGCCGATTTCTACCATAAATAGACTATCTGATTCAACAACGAGTTTTCCGGGATAGTTATATTTGCAAAGGTTGACCTTATTCAAATCTGTTCTGGGGAATAATATGTAACATTTTTGTTTGCCCTTTTTATTATTCATGCCATAGGGTGGCGATGTGCCATAGCTGGAATCGGGGTCAAGAACAAATAAACATGCACAATCCATGCGATTATTATAACTCAGAAAGAACAATCCTTCATCTTGGACATTTGCAAAACACTTACCACTTGCTCCGCTGAATCCCGCATTAATATACCACCCAAGTGGGTCACCATTCATATTCCAGAATTTTAGATGTAAGCGTGCCGGAAAGGATTTCTTAATTCTGGAGATTATTATTGGACTTTCTTCTTTAGAAATAAAGTCGATATCTCCAGGGAAATATGGCTGTTGCAGCGTTGTGTCCCCTATATATTCGTTCAATATAACACATGTATCTTGAAAAATTAGGTCTTTGTCATCATCGTATAGGAAAAGATTAGCATTAATATCACAAACTGGCAGTGTAGTTGGAATAAACGCCACCTCGTTCTTTCCATCATCATCAAGATCTCCGATTTTCCATTTTGATGAGTTTGTAAGTGATTCACTGTCAAATTCAACCGACCACAGAGGTACCGAATCAGCATTCAGTGCAATAAATCCGGTTTCAGTCGGTTGCACATACTGCGGATTCCAATCGAAGCCGATCCACGCTTTGGGATAGATGATACATATAAGTGCGTACAATAAAGCCAGAAGTATCGGGACCTGGATTTTAGCGGCGCGGGAATATTTTATTGCTTTCTTGGTGACAAACTCGCCGATACAGACTTTTTCATCACGAAGGATATTGCGGTTTTCGATAGCGTCGCTGAATTTGTAGAGGCCAATTATAATTAGATTGCGCTTCGGGTATCTTTTTTGAAGTTGTTTGAGATAATTATCTGCTTCAGTCTGATTGTCTTTTGGCAAAACCAGATATTTAACAGGCGAGAAAAAGGCTCTTTCAATTTTGTATTTCAAGGATTCATCGTTGACTTTAGTAATTTGACCTGATTCTTCAATCCCTCCGGTGCAGGCTATCTCGGCCGAGAGAAAGCGGTCAACTCTCGAAATATCCGGGCGCATTAATTGGGTATATGCCAAAAGTCCCGTCGCCAGCCCGATGGAATCTCCGGTAAAAGTCTGCCCGCTTTCATGGATCGCAAAATGAGCATGATAGAACGAAGTTGATTCGGTTTTGTAATT
The DNA here is from genome assembly GCA_036480375.1 of Candidatus Zixiibacteriota bacterium. Taxonomy (NCBI): domain Bacteria; kingdom Pseudomonadati; phylum Candidatus Zixiibacteriota; species Candidatus Zixiibacteriota bacterium. The sequence goes on along the minus strand of JAZGGI010000024.1, from coordinate 195,755 downwards.
CAAATTCTTAAAAATTCCACGCACCGCCTTAAGGGCATCATAAGATGCCCCGACAAAGGGATCGTCCGGTGTTTTTATTTGATTATCGAAAGTGATCTCGTCGGTGGTGGCATTCTTATCAAAGTATTCCACTGAGCCTTTAAGAAGCCTCATTCGCCCCCTAAGTGACCGGCCATGATCGGTTTTTTCGACAAAGAGGCAATAAACTCGGTCATAATAATAGGCGTCTCGCACCGATTCCCACTCATCGTGGATTTGTGATAAAAGTCGGAAAAACTGAGGATGGGAATCCTTAAAATAATCGTAAACAGTATTAAAGGCCGAATATGCATCCTGGCTTGCTGATATAATATCCGGAATTGATAAGCTCTCATCCCCAATTATCGTCCCGCATAGTTTCAACCCCTCGTCAATATCGCCGACGTAGAAGTACAATGAGGCCAATTTTGTATAAACAAAATTGAGAGATTCAATAAATTCATCATCACTTTGAAAATGTTGAATATCAATTATAGCTTCGGCAAGTTGTTTTAATTCATCGATTGTAAGGTCATTCAAATTATCGTGATTTAACAGTGACACCAGATAGGCATGATACTCTTCAAAATAGCTTTGATAGCTTCGATCGGTAACTTTTTCTTTGAGATTGGGCCAGAAATCCATTAAGCGAAGAATCTGGATATCCTCGGCCGGGATTTTCGAAAGTTCAGATTTGAATTTTTCGAACTCCTGCGCGAATTGTAACGGCGACACACTCATTTATTGAAACAACCTTATATTTATAGGATTTGCGGGATCAGAAATATCAAAAGTCACCGCCTCATCCGGTCCCGCGTCGATTATTTTAGTCGCTTTGCCCTGCGATACAACTACTTTGATTGTATCAAAATCGGAAGAACCTTCAAGTTCAAGAATCTGCAGAGTTATTTGCTTCCCGACGGTCTTACCCTGAAACGTAATCCGAATTTTATCGTGCTTTTCTGTTTCAAATATAGTCCCTTCCTGATATTCCACTTTTTCCGGATCATAAACGAGCGGTTCTAAATTGAAAATGGCGTCGGGCATTTTGATTTGCCATTTAAGTTTATCGCAGTCTCTCAAAACAGTATCTCTTGCATCGGCATAACCGTTTTCATCTGTGATAAATTCATGCCCTAACTCGGGAAGCTGAATCATTACTCGGGAGACAAGATTAATATCGTCGCTGATAAGCTGCAGATAATCATGCTTCTGCTTCGAATCATGCATAACCCTGAGGACAACTTCGGGGTCCTGGGAGTATAGAGTCGCAATGTTTTTTGTCCGCTCCCGTTTAATTTCATTACCATCCGCGGCCAGGTGATTTACTCTACCATAAGAACTCCCGAGTAACTTAAGCTCGATAATATTTGATTTTATTGAATGCTTAAAGAGCCGGTCGGCCAAATCCAATGCTTCCGGCGGAAGATTTTCAGTTTCGGATAATTCCATTGATTTCGACAGCAAAACATAATTATCGCAAAACTCACAGCAAAACTCGCATTGAGTAAGATGTTTCGCGATCAGATCACTGTCCGTATCTCCCAGCCGCCCTTCGACATACAAACTCAGCTTTTCTTTATCCGGATGCATTTATATTCCTTTCCTGCCTTCCCATAATATTAATAGCTACTATTTCTGACGATTGTAGGATTTTTTAATCTCCTCAGAAATTCTTCTTCAGCCTTTTGAATTGCCGTTTCGAAAATATATTTATACTTTTTCAGGTATCTCCTATGTTCTTCCGGGGGCATGACTTCACGGAAATATACCGGTAACAGATCCGTCGGTGGGGAGAAAACAAAATCTCTCAGATACAGCTGGATTGCTCGTTCAAAATTGGCGGCATATTCCGGTGTCAATCTGCCTTTTCCAATATATTTTTCGAGAACATCAATACGAAACCAGGGTAAAACCTCACGGATAGTCCGTTCAGCTTTTCGCAATAATATTTCACTTTCGGCATCGTGAGTAAATACCGGTTTAATATTCTCAACCTCGACGTATTTCATATTGACGGCAATTATCGCGCTAATCAGTTCATGTTTTATAAAGATATTTTGATATTTGGGTGTCTTATCCAGAGTTTCAAATATATTTTTACACCATTCAACCCGGTTGTTGCTTTTAAGATAGGATTCTTCAACTATTTTTAAGGTTTCCTCATAAGGAATTATTGGTAATTCAGCACGATTGCAATGTATATTTTTCGACAGCATAACGCGCTTTATTCTGCCCGAATTTGAAGACACGACAGTATAATTATCACTTTTCAAAATATCATTTACCCTGTGTTTGAGATTGGCTATCTGCGGGTCGGTTTCGTTTTTTAATTTACTGAGATCCTGCCGTATGAAGCGGAACAACAGCGGTGTAAACTTTTCGTATAATTCGTCCGGTTCGGCATTTTGAAAATCAGTAATTCCAATTTGATGGAAATAGTCAAAGATTAAATAAAATGGTTTATTTTTGGCGCTGCGTAGAAAGGAACCCAAAATATCCAGACTAAGATCAACCACCGGATTTCTATCGGTTGCCAACGCTAAAGGCAATTGATAGCCCTTATTTCGTAAAAAGTGTAAATATCCAATAGTTGACCGATAACAGAGTTCATAAAAGGCATTGAACTCCTTACGAGAATGACAATCATTTAGGAAATGTAGAATAGTATCCCCGTTTTGCATATTAGCTTTCATCCTGCCTGCTAAAAATAAGGGCATCCTTGTGAAACATACTTATAATATTGAATTTGAGAAAATTATCAAGGAAATATTTCTACTCGCCGAATATTAAGCCTGGAATTATTTTATTGGCGAAATAGCTTTGCTTACTTTTTAATTTAAAGCCAACGGCGCTATGGGTGGTCTGACGATCCGGTAGCGTTTGTAGCCACAATATCAATATCATCAGCATCGATATCATCACTCAACATTGGTATCCGCTTCTGTCCGCTGTCAAAGCTGCAAGATTCATCGACAAGATGCTATGTTCACGCCGGACTGGGACCGGTCCTGGGTCTCAGTGATAAGTCCATGATCAGTTCGGTAATCAAATACAGTATGATCCCGCTCTCGCGATCGGAACTCGAAACCGCGCTATGTGCAAAATTTGGGATCGGTGGTGATATTATGGTTAGTCGGCACGCCATTTTCGGCTTCAGTATCTACGTGAACGTGATGACGGACTTCTCATCACCGGTTGCCGGCGGCAAAAACTTCAGTGGTTTAGCAATGGAGGTAATCCTGGGAGTTGTTTTGTACCTGCTTTCACTATCTGAACACGGATTCTGGGAGAATTCGACCAGCAAACAGCAATCAACCTGCTCGATAAGTATATCTCACTGGCGGACGAATCAACACAACCGACGATCGCTGGGGCGTGGTGGCGCAAGGGGATTGCCTATGAACAATTAGCTAAAACAGAAAAGGTAATATTGTGCCACGAAAAATGCCTTGAGCCAGGCGAGGACTTTGCAGATGCAAGAAAGGCTCTCAAGAGATTAAACAAATAAGTAATGAGAGTCGTCTTTCCCTATAGGCAGATGTTGCCTTATAACCGCCAATAGCACATTCCGCTGCTATATACATTACTGTGGACATCGGGGATTCTGTTTATGAAGCAGCAAGATGTATCACATGGCGTGCCATTTGGCAATAACAGGTGTTACTAAGATAAGGGGCGACTATGGCAATCAGTGTCTCCGTTTGGCTCTTGATGCTATTGCATTCATGCACAGTGGCTGTCGAAGCCTCGCCGCCAAATCCGAGTTCGTTCGTTCGAGTCGCAACCAGTCCAATCGTCTCGGACGGCGGCTGGTCATTCGATGCCAGTTGGGCAGATTATGATGGCGACAACTACCCTAACCTGTTTGTCTGCGACGATAATTTCGGCAGTATCACCGATGTATACTATCTCTACCACAACAACGGCGATGGTACATTCACAAGAATGACCAACGGTGAAATTGCATCCGACAATGAGCCTTCCCATGCTGCCGCCTGGGCTGACCACGACCATGATGGCGACCTGGATCTCTACTTCGCCAGCTATGATCCCTATAGTGAAAACAATCCGGCCTTTCTGAGAAATGAGTTGTTCCGAAACAAAGGTAACGGCAATAACTGGATTATAATCAAGCCGGTTGGGATGTCAATGGATAGCTTGGCAACATGGGGTACGGCGGCATTAAAACCGTAAGTTATGTAAATACATGGAGTTGTCTTTAGGCTTTCACGTAATGAAGTATAACATAGTAAGTGATCATAAAGGAGACAATAAAAAAAAACAATGATGTGTTATATGGTTATCAAGCGATATGTCAGGGGTTGTTTTTGGATGACTTACGTTGACTTACAGTCTGTAACCTTACCATACCTATAATAATAGTGCTCTTGAGCATAGTCTCAATAGTCTTTATTACTGGCGTACCGAATTTTGGTTTATATAACATGTTGAAACGGGCTCGACCTGGAATCAAGGAAACGATTTATATGTATAAATTAATTATCCCGATGACGGCTATACTGATTGCAGCATTTTCGGTCCCCGGCTGGGCACAAATCTCAGTACCTAGTCCCGAGTGCGCTACCTGGGATTCGCTTTACAATCGCTATCTGATTTCTTTATTTTATGATGGAGACATAATCCAGATCGACACATCCGGAAATGTCACCATGTTCAAAGATTCGGCACCATATTTCAATTCCGCCTGCATCGTGGGTAACACGTTTTACCAATGCAGGATGACATCAATAATTGGGTACGATCTTGCGACAGCGGATATGGTTTCCAATGTCTATATTCCTTATTCGAGATACTTAGGCGGGTGCACGGCTGATAGTTCAGGAAATCTATACATTGTGGATATGCCTACCGCGAACGGTAACGGTCCGATTGACCGAATTTGGAAGATTCAATTAGGCGATGGCTCAATCTCAGAATTTGTAAACACTAATACGGGTCTTGGATTTGGACCACGAGATGTGATCTTTGATGCCGAACACAATCGCCTGCTTGTAGTCGGTATAGGGAGTCCGCTTTACATTCAGGCTGTTAGTCTTGAAGATTCAAGCGTTACTAACCTTGTAAAATTTGAACATAGCGACGGGCTTGCCCGAGATCAATTTGGTAATACTTATGCTGCAGGTTACAATAGTGGTACGATCTATCGGTATGATTCGAATTTTACCACTCCTCCTGAGCTTGTTGCGACAGGTTATAATGGCCCCTGTAACATTGACTATAATCCGCATGATCATGTCCTTGCGATTCCCAATTTCATTGGCAATTATGTAAATTTCCTTAAGATGGATCGGCCGGAGCTGATTGGGAAGACTTATACGGATGTCGTCGGCGGTGATGGAGATAACATACTCGAAGGTGGAGAAACTATAGAATTGGTTGTCACCTTTAAGAATCCGCACTTTCTGCCCTTGACAGATTGTAGCATAGAGTTATATGCCGTTTCCGGAGATTTGATAATTACTCAGGGGTCGGCAAGCATCGGGGGTATCCCGGCGAGGTCCACAGGGAATAACAACGCCAGTCCAATCTTGTTTGAAATACCGCCAGAATATGAAAGCCAAATGGATTCATTTTATTTGGAAATGATTTACACGAGTAACTATGGGACAGAGAAGGATCAGTTTGAGCTTGGGAAACCCATCGGTGAAAAAATGGTTCTATTAGTCAATAACGATGACAATAATGATATCTACCAATATTATCAAGAGGCGTTGAACTTGGCAGATTGTCCATATGATATCTATGATATCTGGAATGCCGCCTTTACTTTTCCTCTGGAGGGTATATTCCTGAGTAATTTCGATGTGGTTGTCTGGTTCACCGGCGACCACCGAGCGCAATTGCTCGATTCAGATGAGATTGCGGCCATGAAAAACTATTTGGACAGCGGCGGTAACTTATTTCTTACCGGTCAGGGAATTGCCAGCCAACTGGACACAACAGATCAGGATTTTCTACATAACTACCTGCGTGCAGAGTATTTGATGAATCTATCTTGGCCCTGTATGTACGCAGATACCGGCAATCAGGTGTTCGATCTGGCAGATCAAATCAAATTTTCTGGTTCTGATGCCGCCAATAATCAGATTGTCTATGATCACATTGCCCCAATAAATGATGGCGCCCCTGCTCTGATATACTGTGCCCGATCGGACTATGGCGCTATCTCTTACAATGGCGATTATCGCTCCGTTTTTTTCAGCTTTGGTTTTGAGGCTATTGACAATAATCAACAGGGCTGGACCGATCGCGAAAAGATCCTCCGCGAGATTATCGCTTTTCTTAATTGTAGCATTGATGATGATAGTGATGGCATTTGTAACGGTCTTGACAACTGTCCGGAAATAGCTAATCCCCTGCAAACTGATTCCGATGGAGATGGTATCGGCGACGCCTGTGACTACGTTTGCGGTGACGCCAATGGCGACAGGAATTCTGATATTGGCGATGCGGTTTTCATTATCAATCATGTTTTCAAGGGCGGCCCGGCTCCTGACCCCGTTGTTGCTGGTGATGCCAATTGTGACGGCAATACCGATGTTGGCGACGCGGTTTATATCATCAGCCATGTATTCAAAGGCGGCCCGGCGCCGTGTGCGGGGTGTCCGTAAATTGATATGAATATTAAAACTCAAAAGGCCAATGTTGATCGGCCTTTTTTATTGGCCAGTAGGGCAGCATCCCTGTGATGCTGCCAATAATGGAACATTTCGCGTTTCGCGGTTGAGGAAGAAGTACTTTCGAAAATACAAACGGTATTAATGCACCCACAGATGCTGGGAGCCATTGTTGAAAAGGTAAATACCATCGTTACCTCTTCTCGTTCCCGGGCAAATCCGCAAGAAATATTAATAGCGGAGCAGGGACTTGAACCCCGGACACGCGGATTATGATTCCGCTGCTCTAACCAGCTGAGCTACTCCGCCATTTTTCAGGTTTGATAATCTAATAAAAATTATCGGCCTGTCAATCCCTTTATTGAACATTAATTCAATCTCAAATTCATAGTTTTTAAAAAACTCTTTTGGGACAATAAGGTCAAATGAATTTCAAAAATAGAAATGCTGTTAATTAAGTCTTAAATTATCGAAATAGAACGAAAAAGGCTGAGCGGGTTTGTCGGCAAAGAAAATTATCGCGGCGATGGAATTCATATCAAGTTTTCTACCCCTCGGGCCGTTTTCAATTTCCGAAATTGGTATTATGACATGATTGGGTCCCGGGTGTATTTCAAGCAGGCGGTTAAAGCGATCGAAATAGCTTCGGTCATGGCGGTAATCTTCAATCCGAAGAGCAAGCCAGGAGATTGTATTGAGCGGGGAATAGATTTCAAACTCGAAAGAATTGTAAAAACTCCAATCCCGAACGGGCTCTAAAACTCCAAAACCGCTATATTGTTTAGGAATAAACATAACCTGGCCAACTTTATCACTATCGGCTTTCCCCCACTCTACCGGCCCGGTTACTCTTGAGACTTCGGCTTGATCAATTTCCCAGAACATCTCTTCCAGCGAAGAATCAAAACTGCAAATTACGGGAAATGAATTATTCCGATGAATGTAGGCCCCACTCCATAAAATTATTGGCATAAGCGATAATATCACCATTAAAGACAACAGTGAGATTAATCCTTTACGCAGGTTCTTCATCGCCGGTGAAAAAAGGCTAACAGGTTTTGTATCGCGCCATAAACAAAATCCTAAAAAGATTATAATTCCGATTTCGTTTCGAACGATATCCCAGATATCCGCGTCGCGAGGACCGAAGATCTGAATATATTCGGTTAGGATTCCTAATAGGCTGGAGATACCGAAGGTAATTATATAATGTTGAAATGGATTTTTCAACTTCCGGGATAGAAAATTTTTTGACAGATTAAATAGTACCAGAGCAAGAACGCCAAAAGCCGGGATATGGCCGGTATTACTGACCGATTGAAGCAGAAAAGATTTTCCGGGTGGTCGGATAAATCCCAGCGATATAATGGCAAGCAATACGATGGCGAAAAATATAATACTCCGGGAATTATTATTCATGAGCCAATTTCTCATTTCATAAGGATTCACATAATTTAATCATCATCCAAGATAACATATCGCCATTTAACAATAAAAGATAAAAGAGCGGATTTTGCTTTCAAGATTGACTTAGGTTGCCACCAACCCTATACTGAGTCTGACTTAAGGTTCACTATTCACAGTTGAATTGAAATAATTTACAATAATATTTAGCCGATATTAGTAGGGTTAACGTAGTGTTTTGGAAAATGGAGAAATAAAGATAAAATGCCTAAGAAAATTATGTTGATTATCGGAGCCCGGCCAAATTTTATTAAGGCCGCTCCCCTGATGCGAGAATTAAGCGCCCATACTGAAAAATTTGATCCCTTCTTAATTCATACCGGCCAGCATTACGATCATAACCTGTCACAGTTGTTCTTCGAACAGTTGAAAATGCCTCAACCTGATATCTATCTCGGAGTTGGCTCGGGCAGCCATGCCCGGCAAACGGCCAAAATCATGACCGGATTGGAAGAAGAATTCGAGAAAAATCGGCCTGACCTTGTTATTGTCTTTGGAGATGTCAACTCGACGCTGGCGGCCTCAATCGTCACATCCAAAATGTGTCTGAAACTGGCTCACGTTGAAGCCGGGTTGAGAAGTTTTGATAATACCATGCCCGAAGAGATCAATCGAATAGTAACAGACCGCCTCTCCGATTTTCTTTTTATAACAGAAAAATCAGGAAGTGAAAATTTACATAAGGAAGGTGTATCCGAAGATAAAGTATTTTTTGTTGGAAATATTATGATTGATTCTTTAGTCAAGAACCTTGAGTTGGCTCGAGAATCAAAAATAATTGAACAATTGGGAATCAAGGCAAAAGAATATGCAGTTCTGACACTCCATCGCCCGGCCAATGTGGATAATAAGGATAGACTTGATATATTACTGAAAGCGATCGGCGAAGTCAGTCAAAAATTACCGGTAATATTTCCCTGTCATCCCAGAACCAAAAACGCATTGTCGAAATTTGGATTTAATTTTGAATCTAATGATAATTTCAAAATCATTGACCCGGTGGGATATTTGGATTTTCTAAATTTGCAGGCAAACGCCAGACTCGTACTGACCGATTCGGGGGGTATTCAGGAAGAAACGACCTATCTGCAAATCCCATGTATTACCATCCGGGAAAATACCGAGCGGCCGATTACAGCGGAAGTGGGGACCAATGTTTTAGCGGGACTGGAATATGATAAGATAATAAAGGCGGCCAATAACGTATTTAATGGAAAACATCCCAAAGGGCGAATTCCCGATCTCTGGGACGGCCATACGGCTCAGAGAATCATCAAAACTCTTGAAGAAATTTATGATAAATTTTAAGGCGGCAGATATCTCCTAATTAATGACCACCAGCTTGCCTTTATAATCGGTGTCGGCCAAATACCATAAATAGACGCTGGAGGCCACTTCAGAACCGTTGGCGTTAGTTCCATCCCAGATTATTTCTTCGCCCGATAAATGATCCCATGACCTTATTATATCACCGGTCGGAGTCATCAAAACCAGCGTCGCCTCATCCGAGACTCCTGTAAATGTCGTCGTCGGAGTGAATGTCATATCAAACGGATTGGGATAAAAATGCGGCTCGGTTGAAACCATTGATTGAGATTCAGGAATTTCAGGATCAGGATTATTTTGACCCAGATCATCGATGCTATCGGGTGGAATGGTGTCGATAATACTACTGCCTTCCGGAATGAATATCTTGCCCTCCGTATTTCGGATCAAAGCCGAGGTAACAATCGGTCCCAGGGTTCCGTCAGCGTACAGTTCCTGGAAGTTACTTCCCAGATTATATGAAACTCCCGAGGCGTCTCCATAATTCGATCCTCCCTTCATGCGATACAGCATCAAAGCGTTGGTATAATCTCTTCGATAGAGATTGTATGCCTGCCCGGCCCCGTCAGTGCCGCTGGCAATAACGTATCGCTGAGCCGTTGGATACCCTACATCATGATTAATAGCATTAAACCATTTAAACGTGGTGTCTGCGACCTTATAATCACCTGGTGGATGAGTTGCGGAATTACCCACTAACATAAAGAAGAATCTTTCAGGAACGGCCGCCATGTAATAAAAAGTAAGCCGTTCCATCTGACATCGATCCAGAGTGCCCAGGATTGTCGCCTCATCGTCATAAACGGTTAAGAATACAACGGCATAGCCCGTATCCCAGGAGATAATTGAATCCATATAAGTCCAGATATACGATCCCCACATTGATAAATAAACCGGCGAGGAACAGGTTTCAAAAAGGGTGGCGCCCATGCCGAATTCCTTGGTTCCCAGCCAGGGATCAGTCGACGGGTGAATAATACCATAATTTGTAACATTGGCCAGATGCATTTTTTCTTCCGCATACAACGTATCGCAAAACGCTTTTAACCAGCCGGTACCTTTGGCAGGATTAACTCGTAGTTTTTTTAGACTATCACGGGCCTGTTCATAGGTATATCCTTCCCAGTCTTGAACATCTGATACAGTTGTGCCTTCAATCCACTTTAATTCATCGCTTCCGGTAGCCCGGAAAGGAAACATCATATGATTGGCCCCGGTATAATAATGAGCTTCATCTTCAGCAACTCCATCGTAGGTTGAGCCCATAGAGTTGAAAGCCTTCCACCTGAAATAGGCCTGCGTTTCCTCATTGGTAAAATTAGCCAGGTAACGGTTTTCGGTCCATCCGCAAAACTGGATTCGTTGACCGCGGTAACTTCTCGTTATCGTCTCATTACACAAACCACCGGAGCCGTAAACAACGACACTATCTCCCGACACCCAATGATAAAACAATGAATCGCCATACCCGCGCTGAGAAGCGAAACTCGGAATCGCCGATAAGTCTTCACTGCGGATGCTGCTCAGAGTCACATATTTCAACAGTTTTATATCAGGATTATATTTCCTGAGACTATTAGCCATCATAGCATTGGGATTTATAACCAAATCATAATTGCGCCCCACAAATGGTAGGGCCGCCAAATCTGATGCCGAGTACGTAATTGTCGCAGTACGAATATGCTGATTATTCGACCAGTCGGTACTGACCATCCAGGATTGCCCCATCACAGACGAAGCGCATGTTAGGAGTGCAAATACAAATAGGGCAAAATATGAATAAAATAATTTAACATTATTGCCTTCCCGGATAATCCGTGATTTTATCATCATTCAACTCCCGTTCTATAGTTTTTCCACAGTATTATACGGATCAAAATCCATGCCGCCGCCAAAAAGTAAACTGTTTTTAATCTAATGACTTGTAACAACTTACTGCGCAACCAACTGATTCATAAAATTCATTCTGTATATCGGTCTACCATCAGCACAAATTAATCGTGAATGCAGCTTTTAATCCATTATCGTGCAACAGGCTGAAGCAATTGTAAGGAATTTAATCAGAGTGTCAACAAAAACAACAATTTCTACATCCATAACTATAGGATAATTGGTTTCCAAACTAATAAATGCCGGTATCCAGGACGGCGATCAGGATTTCCTGAAAACTGAAATGACCTCTTTAGTAGTATTTTTACTGAATATAAACATGCCAGTAGAGTACACAGCTCCGCCAATAATGATCAAAACCACCAATGTCGGCAATTGAGCCAATTGAATTGCCTGCGTGAATATCCGGGTGAGGTAGACGGCGCCATACATAATTCCTCCCCATATGAATGGAACCCAGAGAACATTCAAATATCGAAGTATATTCAATCCAACGGCAGGCAAAACCTGAGATAACATATATAAAAACCATATACTGTAGGCAATTAACCATGCCAGGCTGACGCCCACTAAACCCCATTTAATTCCGATTATAAAGGCAGCAGGCAGAACAATGCAGGCAATAGCCAGTGTCTTGGCATTTATGTCGGGGCGGCCGATACCGTTTATTGCTGGAGTTAAGGATACATTGAGTGCCCGCAGCGGAACGATAAGACTGATTAACTGTAGCGGGATAACACTGGGGAGCCATTTTTCTTTAAGAACTACTTCTATCATTTCGGGGGCGACGCAGGAGATACCAAAAAATACAGGCACTCCGACAAAACAAATGGCTCGACTAGTTTTAATGACGTAACGAGCGACCAGCTCTTTATTATCCTGAATCCTGGAATAGGCCGGTAAACCGACCTGACTCATCATAAGGCTGACTTTTTGGAGGGGCATTGTTGCGATATGCATGGCTACTGAATAATAGCCAAGGATATTTGAACCCAAAGCTCTACCGATTATAAAAACGTCAGACTGGGTATAGATATACCAGAGGATTCTCTGTAGGGATACGTAGCCGCCAAATTTGGCCGCTTCGGCAAAACCACTAAAATTAAAACTGGGCATCTTAAAAAACGGTTGAGCGATATTGATTCCGATGCTCATTACCAGAGCTCTAACGATGCTGCCGATAACCAGCGCCCAGACCCCCATATTCTGCCATGCCATAAATAATGTACTGAAACCGCTGATTAATTCGGCGAAAACCGTGACGATTGAAATCGCCCGGAAGTTCATATTCCGCTGCAAAATAGAATTGGGAATAACGAATAGCGCCATGATGGGAAATTGCAGGGATAAGACAAGAATTATTTTTGTCAGGCGAGGCTCATCAAAAATTCCGGCGATAAGCCCTGAAATCAAAATCAATAGGACTAAAAGCAGGCAGTTGAGTCCAATAACCAGACCGAATGTTTGTTTAAGCAACTTATCCGAAAGCTCTTTTACCTGCACCAGCGCGACGCCTAAACCCATCTCGTTTAGCATCAAACACAATGCGACAAAGACCATGGCCATTGCAAGAAGGCCGTAATCATCGGGATTCAAAAGGCGCATGACATAGATGGTAATCGCCCAGTTGATAATCTGGGTCCCCAGCTTGGCGCCGGAACTCCATTTTAATCCGGATATGACACTGGCCTTTATATTCATCGCCTATACCCACTTCGATACTTTTTATTTTCATTGAAATCATCAACTAACATTTGCGCTATTGACCTAAAAAGTTGCCTTTCACCTTTCAAACCTATGGCATACCTGTATCCATTGTCTTCGTATTTACTTCGATAGATGTTATCGTTATAGGTTTTTATTATTTCCTGTCTCAATATATCTGGTTTTTCCGGTGGGACAATTATCGCCTGATCTTTATCCAATACATCCGAAACCCCTGGCAGGTCAGACAAAATAGTGCACTTTCTCAAAGCCATGCACATTAGATAAACGCTGATTCCTGCAGCTGCTATTGTATCTTTTTTCAGAGGAATAACAGCTAATCGTGAACCAGCAATAAAATTAATAAATGATTTTTGGTTTCCGTCATGTCGAATAACTTCAATATTTGTCGGTAATTTACTTTCATCTACAAAAGTACCATGTATTTTAATTATGTCATTAGGCTGGGTAACGATTTTGACGGGAATGTCCAGGTCTTCGACCGCTTCTATAAGAGTTGGATAATCCCTAAGAGAATTTCCACCGGAAAAAATATATCCTTCGTCAAATATAGTAGTATTCAATATCAATTCATACGAATTTATTTTGAATGGGATATACATAAATTGACTTTTACGAATACCGAAATATTTCTCATAACCCTCCGTATTCCTAAAATGCTCAACAAACATATAGACTTTTTTAAATAATATCTTTCTAATAACGCGAAATACACTGCCGACAAACCCATGGGGTTTTCTCAAAACAATATCAACTGATATGAGTTTGCAATTATTAAAAGGGCAGATAAATTTAAAAAATGCAAATAGAATTATATCGAATGAGGCGCAATTGAGAAGAATATAGTCATAGCTGAAAGAATGCAGGAATATTTTCAGAAAGCCAAAAACATTGGGACGATGAAGAGGGTATTTATACACACAGAATTGAGTGTTCTTCACGTCTGCATCAATTATTCCGTGAATATTTGAAATTATCTTAATGGGCATAGCCAGCAGGGCATTCTAAGGGCGCATGTAAATTGCCATTATTCTAAAATAGTTAATCGCCTATTTTGCCTCATTCCTCTCCGTTTGATTAATTATTTGTGTGACTTTTTCAATCAGCAATCTAAAAATATTTTGCCAATCATGATGATTTAAGATTTCGGAAACCTGATCAGGGTCAGGAGTGAATTCTCCGGAAATGGCCTTGCCGACGCTATCCACAAACTGCTCATCGTCTCGGGCAACCAATATAGCTCCTTCAAACGGCAATATTTCCGGCATGTCGATTGAGACAACCGGCAATCCGGCGGCCAGATATTCGTACACTTTCAAAGGATTCACTTTTTCGGAAATACCAACTCGTTTGAAAGGATTTATGCCACAATCAAATCCCTTCAAATAACCCGGCAATTCTTCGAGTTTTTTCTTGCCGAGGAAATAAATGTTGCCTTTGGCTTCGAGCATTTCAATATGTGGTCCGGGAACTACGGGTCCCACCAAAGCAACATTGTACTCCCGATAACGATCGGCAATTTTACCGATTAAATCAAAATCGATCCAGCGGGATAAGCCACCCACAAATCCAATTCGCGGAGCTGGAATTGTCTTCAGATCTTCCGGGATTTTTGTATCGTCAAGTAAGGCTCTGGAAAAATGCTCGACATCGACACCATTGGGCGAGAAATAGAGATTTTTATTCAGATGCTTTCGATCCTCATATAAACCGCGGGCAGTAACAAAAACAATATCGGCTCGTGCTGTCAAATTGAGATCAATTTCATGGACTATTTTTACCGCTAAAGCAGACTTTCCAAATAGCCGTCTTGTTTCCGAATGCTCGTCGACACAATCATAAACCAGAATGGATTCATCGAAGCATCCCTTCATTTGCATAAATGGAGAATGGGCATGGATTACCGGATTATAGGTAAATAATACCGGATTTTTGAATTTGAGCCTGCGAGCATGCTTCTGAATTGATTTGACATATCTTGTAAAATTCAAATTCCGCATAAACGCAAAGCGAGCCAACGGTAATCTTCCGGGAGGTTTCAATATCCATAAGTTATTCTTAATCTCTTGTATCGAGTCGCTCCATTTTCCCTTGTTGCCATCGGTGGCAAATGCGGTTTCTACCGGTTCCACATATAGAACGCGATTCCCGGCTTCCGCCAGAAATGTCATTAACCGCTGTTTGCGGGTCCACATGCCGACATACGGCATACTGGACACACAAATAATGTCCTTTCCTTGCAATGGTACTGATTTATTCTCTGAGGAGACTTTCATATAAATCCTCATATTTTGTGGTCATTGTCGAAAGCGACCACTCAGAAACAACATATTTCCGAGCTTTATTACCCATATCGACACGTACAACTTTCGATTCTAGTAATCGGTTTAGGCCAATTACATATTCAGTAAGATTTCCGGATTCAACCAGAATTCCGTTAAGACCGGATTTAATAATTGATGAATTCCCCCCTACAGCCGTGGCTACAACCGGTAGTCCGGAGGCCATGGCTTCTAAGATCGTTAAACTAACTCCCTCGCTTAAGGAACTCAAAGTCGTAAAATCCATGGCGTTTAGCAGTCTGGGGACATCCTGGCGATCCCCCATAAAAACTATTTTCTCTTTCAAATTTAAATCGTCAACTTGCATTTCGAGGTCATTTTTCAACGGTCCGGAGCCAATTATTAATAACCTCGCCCTCGGAAATTTTTGAGAAACTTGTTTGAACGCTTTTATTAAGAATCGATGATTCTTGACCGGGGCAAGGCGGGCAACGATACCGATCAACAGATCATCCTCCGAAAAATCCAGTTCTTTACGAATCTCAATCCTGGTGTCGCACGGGGAGAATCTACCAGTATCGATACAGTTATTGATATTAATAACCTTTTCTGACGGTAAGCCAATTCCATCGATTAGGTATTTCTGAAGGATTGAACCCACCGCCACGACTTTATCAGTATATCGCATGGAGAATCTATCCATCATTATCTGGAGTTTTTTTTCGGGATAGGTTCGGCCATGATCAGTGTAAATCAATTTAATATGGGGCAGGTGTGCGCAGGCCGCCGCCACTTTGAACCAGCATCCGGAATGGGCATGGACAATCTGACAACCGCTGCTTTTAATATATTTAATCATCTGGCGGGGATAGATGAGCGATAAAACAGGAAATCCCCTGGGGATCATCTCTGATTTTATATTGCGTTTATCCAGTAAATCCGAGAGGTGGCCGCGCCATAACAGATAACCGACTTGAGTATGTATGCGTGAAGGATCAACACCGACCCCAAGATTATATACCACGTTTTCCATTCCGCCGGTGTCGGTTGTTAAAACAATATGTAATACCGAAATTTTACTCATAACAGATTGCAGGCCTGACCAAAAATGGCCGGCCCCTATGTTATTATCTCCATCCTAACTTATTTTTCTGCCAAATATCCTTACTATCCTTTTCGATCTTACTGGCGTAGGATTCAAAAATAAGTTGCTGCGCATTTGCGCTTTATTTGATTTATCGACTGCCCCAATAACCTTGAGACCCTTTTGTTTGTAATTATCAAAGACATAAGCCAATAGATACGGTCCGATTCTCATCCCTCGAAATACCGGAGATGTATTCGTATCTGATGATATTACTTCGTTTTCCCCCGGAGTAAGCGTAAATCCTGACTCCGGTTCCGTATCGGATGTGAATATTCCCCAAGTGATAGCGACGATTTCATTTCTATATAAGGCGGCAAAACAATCGCAATCATTTTGAAAGCGAGCCCGAACAGTTTTATCCTTATCTGATCCAATTCCAGCGCCGTAAAATGACACAATCCGCTCTATCCAATTAGGTGTTAGTTTCCGGCAATGAATTCCATCCATTCTTGGTTTCAAGTCGTTTTCTGCGATACCATTGTAGTTGAATATTATGAAAACGCGATATTCGAATATCCTGCGAGATATGCTTGTCAGCATTTTGCCGAATGTCGCTTTCAAGCCATAAAATGCTTTGTAAAACTTGAATTTGCTTTTCAGGCGCTCTATAATCCCAGTCCCCGGAAAAAGCCTAACAAGTAATAGTTTTTTTAAACTATCATAGATAACGGAATTTAAATATTGAAACTTACCGCAATAAATTTTAATTCGCATATTTGTGCGCTCCGCATTGCACAATAATTCCTTATACTGTGTCCGGCCGCGGCCAAAATCAACAATATCCATTCCCTCTCGAATAAATTTCTCGAGAGATTGGAGATAGATAATAAATCCCGGAGATTTTCGGCCATAATACATGTTATGTGTGAGAAGATAATTATGAATCGACGAACGATAGTGAAATACGATCATCTGAGCCAGACGGGTATCGTCGCATTTGAGACTTAACAAAAACATTTGTTGTCCGGGACAAAGCTCTTCAATTAGCCGCCGAATAAATCTTTGATGGCGGATATTTACAAATTCACTAATGCCGCCTTTTTCAAACCAACGGTTAATATGATTATGAAAAAACCAGTACATCTGGCGACCGACATCATCGGGATTTTTTATGACTTCTAATTCGACATCGCCAATTTTTTTAAAATAGTTAAATTTCTTTCGAAAAGTCTTGTTCCTCCTGACGGAGAATTCTGAGCGTTCGATGCTTTTTCCGTTATATTCATATGCCAGACACACATCAGATTCCAGAATCCGATAATTGGAATATTTATTATTGAGAATATTTCGGAGGCATTTATATGAATGCGAATATTCCGGAAGTTCCGAGAAATCGATATGAGTCCAGTCATTTTTATGAGACATTAAATATCGCAGAGTGGCATCGACAATGAAATTGATATCCGTCCCGATAAAACCGTTATAATCGTTTTCTTTACCGCCCAAAAAGCTTATTATTTTATGTCTTCCGGGGCCATTAAAATCGGTCTTCATTAAGGGGGCGATACCGACAATATCATCATTTCTTTTTACGGTAAGAATATAAAGGTCATGTCCATCGCCAAAACATTCCCACCATATCGAAGCCCATTTAAATGATTGAAAGATCGAATAATTCTTTTGCGATTCAGCCAATTCATTCCACACTTGACATAAACCATCAAACTCATCAACCGTGTTAATCCTATCAATCTGAGAATTGCTCATATTATCGCTCATTATATTGCGATCCCGTGGCCAGCATCTCCATTTCAAGGGGCTTTTTATTTAAATAATAAGCCCCCGAGACCAATATTCTAAAATCATTAAACCGGACAGCACTCCCTATGCCAATCCGTCGGAGAAGATAACGATTGTCTTTATACGTTACTCGGCCCGATTCGGTAGTGAAAGCGTAATCGAAATTTTCGGATACGAGGCGGTAAGACTCTTTGGATATATCCTGGAGTCTGCCATTGGGATAGGCAAATCCCGCGATCTTAATATTAAGTTTCGTCTCTAAATCATTTTTGCTTCCTAAAATCTCATCACGCAATTCATCAACCGGCGTCTGACTCAATATTGGGTGATTTCTCGTATGCGCCCCAATATGAAAAAGTCCGCTATTATGCAATTCCAGAACCTGATTCCAGGACATCGGATTATACAGATTTTCTAATCCGGCTTTAAACTCACTGCCGTAATGCGATTCAAGATGATCAATGACTCTCTTCCTAAAACTATCGGGGATTAATTTGAGCCTGTAATTTAATTGTCTGATTGAGTCTCTTTTTTCTTCAGGAGATATTAGTGAATACTGTCCTAAGCCAAATGATTCCAAATTAAGATTTTTTTCACCCGACGATTTAATCAGTATTTTTACGCGGTCTGGCCACAGAAACGATATCTTCTCTGCCTTATCCCTAATAAATCGACTGGTTATGTAAATGGCCGCGGGAATATTCAATTTCCTCAGGATCGGAAAGGCATGTTCAAAAACACTTTGATAACCGTCATCAAATGTCAGTATCGCCGTATTCTGAATAATTGATCCCGTTTTCAGCATTTCAAATAGTTCTTCCGGCTTGACTATATTATAAAATTCCTTAATATAATTCATCTGGCGTTCAAATTCAGGAAGCGATAATTGGGTCCAGTCTGTCACATCAGGGTTATTTGTGACTCCGTGATACATTAGCGCCAACGGAGATTTTTTATTCACGGCTTTGGCGATTCGCCAGAGCTGCAAATATCTAATGCTTGATTTTATCGTGTTCTTATAAACGCTCATCAGTTTTGCCAAATACGAATATGAATTTACTCAAATAGTCTGCAACGATTTTAAATAAGTTATCGATAACGCAAAAATCAATTATAATTCATTCCCTGCTTTTTTCCCAGGCCGCTTTCTGGGAACCGGTAAGGTATTTTAGCATTCCCAAAATCGAGGCGAAGTTCACGGCCACGAAGTAATACGGCACATAAAAAAGAAAATTAGTCAGGTTGCGTTTGCCGAGCCATCCTGTTAATGCCAGTAAATAAAAAAGAACCTGGATTCCTAACATCCATCCGTAAAACATATTCTCGGTACCCTGCAGGACTATATTAGACAGCAATAGAATTATCATAAATAATCCCGCTATCCAGCGAAGCAGCTTATGAGATATAAACATGAACGAGATTTTGGGGTACGCAAATGGATTGAAAAATAATTTCATTCGCCGAAACATCATTTGAAATCCGCCGGCAATCATTCGTACTTTTCTTTTGAATTCTCCGGAAACCGAAGCCGCGGCATCTTCATATCCAATTGCCTGGGAATCGCATATCATGCACTTCTTATCCAGCAGACTTCGTGAAGCGAGAAACCAATCATCCGTGATTGTATCGGTAGGAATAGTCCGGGCATATTTTCTTCTGATGGCATACATCGCTCCGTCAACGGTAATCATCGTCGCCCAGTTATTTTCGGCGGTGTGAACTGCTTTTTCATATTTCGAATAAAGCGACTCCCCGGCTATCTCACCGTCGGCCGATTTTAAGATTACATTGCCGACGACCGCTCCGACAGTATCATCTGAGAAATTATTTACTAACTTTTTGACGGCGTTAGGTTCAAACATCACGTTCGCGTCAGTCAATACACATATTTCACCGGTACAGTTTCCAAATGCGGTATTCAACGCCGTCGCTTTGCCACCGCGGTTGGGGTTGGCGAAAAATTTCATTCGCGCGTCAGTATATTCGGAAACAATTTCATTTGTGGCATCACTTGAACCGTCAGAAACAATTATAATTTCGAACTTATGAGATGGATAATCACAAGACAAAGCGTTTTGGACTTTTTCGGCGATTACTTTTTCTTCGTTATAGGCGCATATTATCAGGGAAACCTTTGGCAGGTCGTAGTTATTGGCATTATTTGTTCGTTTTGATCCTCCCAGGACAAACATCAACACCGGATAACCAATATAAGTATAAAACAAAACTCCCAGGGAAATCCAGAATATGTTTAAAGCTGCCAGTTCCATATTTATCTCAATATTCCCCGATAAATATCAAAAAACTTTTCCGACCAGTTGACAATATCGTATTCCGATTTGAGCTTATCTCGCCCTTCCCGCGCGAATTGATTTCTCAGCTTTTCATCATCAATCAGCTTACTTAATGCATCCGCCAATTGATTCGGCGCTGACGGCTCAATCAGAAAACCATCTACACCGTCATTTATCAAGGCCGTACTTCCGCCAACGGAAGTCATAACCAGGGGCAATCCTGAAGCCGCCGCTTCCAGCGCGGTCAAGGGAGTGCCTTCGGCCAGAGAAGACAGGCAAAATACGTCGATTGAATTAAAGAACGACCGCATATCATTTACATACCCGGCCATGATAAGTTTATCAGCGACTCCATTTTCTTTGGCGGCTTCAAGAATCTTTTCCTTTTCCGGTCCGTCTCCGGCGATTACCAGGCGACATCTATTCCGCATATCTTCTGGTATTATTGCCAGCCCTTTGACAAGATCGGTATGCGCCTTTTCCAGAGACAATCGACCGGCAGTGCCGATTATAATCTCATCCGATGCCACGCCCCAGCTTTCACGAAAATTTTTATCAGGCGGTTTTGAAAAATATTCAAAATCAATCGCATTGGGTATTAATATCAATTTATCTTTATCAATTCCCGAAAAGACCAGTGAATCGTAAACCCCTTTCGAAACGCAAATGATTTTATGGGCGAATCGTAATATGAATCGATCGATTTTTTCGTTTCTTTTCAACTTTTCATCGGCAGATGTAAAACCATGTGATGTAGCGACAATGGGCACGCCGGTTAATTTAGACGCCAAAACTCCCACGATATCACTCTTGTAACCGTGAGTATGTAAGAGACTGACTTTTTGCCGCTTTATAATTCGCATCAATGCCTTCACATCCCGTAAATCCCAGCGGCGACACATCGGAATCCGATCAACGGTCGTATCAGTCGCGAACACAGATTTCAGAAATTTGGTTCCGGTTCCGTCAGATCCCCGGACAAATGAAGTCACTCGCATTTCGTACGGACAATTGTCTTTTCTGTCAATCAAATTTAAAAGTACTTTTTCGGCTCCGGCGATTTCCATCGCGGCAATAACGTGCATGATTACCGGACGATTCGGTTTTCGATATATCGGATGAACTTTTTCTTCGAGAAGACTCTCTATTTTCTCGGCGCGATTTGTCCAGGAATTTTCTCGCGCGATCTTAACCTGTTTTGATTTTATCTCATCCGTTTGACCTGACAAAAGATTTTCAATCCCTGATTCCATATCACCGGCTGATTTGGCGATTGTCAAGCCCTCGGAATATGAATGCACCGAAGGAAGATCGGTCGTTATCACCGGTTTGCCGGAAGCCATATACTCAAGAAGTTTAAGCGGATTAGCGTTTATCGTTATTTCGCTGATTCTATATGGGATGATACAGACGTCAAAGCCTTTCAGATAGTTGGGCAATTCCTCATACGGTTTTGGACCCAATAGATGAACATTGGGAAGATTATCAATAAGCGAGGTATCGGTATCGCAAGGACCGATAAGAACCAGCGACCATTCCGGATGCCGGGAAAAAATATCTTTGAGCATCTCAAAATCGAACCAGTCCCGTATCAAACCGTAATAGCCGATAACGGATTTCTTTATTGTGCGCAAATCACCGGGGATATCTGATTCGGTTAACCTTTCGGTTTGCGCGAAATGTTCATAATCGCATCCATGCGGTAGTTTATATATCGACGGATTATATTTCGATTTGGTTTCCACCAGCCGGTCGGAAACCACAAGAAGCAGATCGGATTGAATCAAAAGAAGCCGTTCCAGCGAAGCGACCAAATCTTTATCGAACTGCGTAAATTCCGAAAACTCATCCCCGATGTAATAAACATTTGCTTTTTCACCCAGGGCATCGAGCATAATCGCCGCGGTCGGACAGGACGACCACTGGATAATCGAGGCTATATTATTTTTCCTTAAATATCGTTGGATATTAAATTTGAGAATCTGGCGGTTAATCCACCGAATCAGGGAATATTTGAAAAGCGGAATGACCAGAGGCGAGAGAACAAATATATTCGGTTCAACTTCCTTAACTCCGGCGAAAAATTTGCCAATCTTTGAGAAAATCCGGCCGACATCGCCTTTAGATACTGATGGAACACGCAAACCGAGACTATCAACCCAAAGAATAGTATGATTGGATGACAATTTTCGCATCAAATGCTGCGTCGATGACGGGAGCCGCCCCCAATCTTCGGCGTAGCATACTAAGGCATCATTTTGGCGATTTCCGTTGTTTTCCACAGCCTCACCGTGATGATTTGATCGCCTTTTCCCTATTACGCATATCGATCTCTTCCTGAGTAAGCTGGCGAATCACTTTGGCGGGCACTCCGGCAGCAACACTGTACGGCGGGATGCTCTTCGTAACCAGTGCGCCACAACCTATCTGGCTATATTCGCCGATAGTTACGCCCGGCATAACCGTTACACAGTGTCCCAGGAGGACTTTCTTTTTAATATGCACCGGGGCGACAATATGCGGTTCTCGTTGAGTATTATGGACAAAGATCGTACATCGCCAGCCAATCCCGACGCCCTCATCAATAGTAACAAGTTCGGGGAAATTATCTTCTATCCATGTCTCACGGCAGATATAAGCCGGTTCATCGCCCATAGCGACATTTACGCCCATAAAACGATATAAACGGCTTCTCATTTTCCAGCCGAAGACCCAATCGCGGGTAAATTTGCTAAGGATTTTGAAAAACCAATCCCAACGCTCCAATCTTTTGGGCCGTTGTTTTCGGTATTCGCTCATAATGTAATAATTTTCCATAAAACCTCCGCACAATTCGCGTCGATTGTTAATTACTCTTTAATTTATTCGCCGATTCCAATAGAATGGCGATGTTATCTATATCCCTATCGGTAACTCCAAAATGCGTTGGCAATGTAATCAAGGCATCCGCCACTTTCTCAGCAATGGGACAATAACTATCTCTGGTCATATCTGACGATAGTTCCGGTATGGCGCTAACCGTTCCCGGGTACATGCCGGAAATCCCCAACGGGTGGCCTTTTTTCAAAATTTTCTCTCTTTTTATATTATCGTAAATCAGGACAGGCATCCTTAGATAACATGGCTCGTCATTTATCGGGGTTTCCGGGAGCATTATACCATTTATTCCACTTAAAACCGCCCTGTATTTATTAGAGATTTTTATGCGATCTTCATTAATCTGATCGAGTCTTTCCATCATTATTTGGCCCCGCCGGGTCCTTTTATCCGGCATTTTATTAACGGGAAAATCAGGATCATAAATTGTCTCGCCGATTTTTAGAAACGGCATATTATCCGGTATCCAGTAATAACGGCGATTGAATAATTTTTGATATACCTTCAATTGAAACCGGTCACTTTTATCCGAATATTCTTCTTCCGGCAGATTGGAATAATGAATTTCAAATTCCCTGAGTAATTCTTTATTTCTCACTACGACCGCTCCGCCATGAAGCGTCGTGATGCATTTGCCTCGCCCAAAACTCAAGACCAGGGCATCGCCAAACGACCCTACTTCCCGAGATTTTACTTTTGCCCCAAAAGCCTGAGCGGCATCGTCGATAAGCGCTACTCCCTTGTTTTTGCAAATCTCCTCAATTCTCTCTACTGCTCCGGGGATACCCAGGAGGTGTGTTACGATCACGGCACAGGTTTTCTCGCCGATTGAATTCACAAGGATATCGGGATCTATGCTCAAAGTATTTAATTCAATATCAACCGGCTTGACTTTCAAACCGGCCTTCATTATCGCTGACGGTACCGACCAGCAAGTGTAGTCAGGGATAATGATTTCGTTTCTATCCGGATAAATTTTCTTCAGAGACGTTAACAATAAATACAAAGCCGTCCGGCCCGAATTCGTTAAAAATGTTTCGCCGCCTAATCTAACGGAAATCATTTCGGCAAAACTCGAATCTGCTGAAGAAGCGTTCCCGTCTATAACGAGTTTGTCAATCGGTACGCCGGTCGGGGGCAAAGTGTTAAACATAATTCGTTAAGGAAGCTTGGTTACGATTTTAGGGCCTATAAGATTCGCTATAGGCACCGGCAATTTTCGCCATATTCCAATAAGCAGTTTAAATTTTGGATTATTCGGATTTAATTCCGGAAGAGAGTCTTTGGCATAGAGCTGATATTGCCAGACTTGCTCTTTGGGATTTTTCACCCATTGCTTTTTAAACCGATAGGTTCCAGCGCCTTCACTGCTACGGCCAAAGTCAAAAACTTTCGAGCCTTTTTCTATACATCGCTTGATTATTTCCCAGTACATGATATTGTTGGGGCAATATTTCAAAAACTCACGGCGGGCCGATGCCGACGGTACCGTTGAATATTTCCGATAATGAAGAAGCAACGCCGCGGCAATCGGTTCGTTGTCCATCCTGACCAGGGCGATTTCAGAAGTATCTCCAAAATGATTAAAAATCTCGGCGAATAGACTTTTGGGCCAGACTGGTGTTCCCAGATCTCTCATATTACGGGAGAATATCCTGTAGAATTCATCAAGCAAATCAGTTTTACCAAAACATACGATAAGTCCTGATTTTTCAGCTTTTCTAACCTGATTGCGGGCCTTGGCATCGAATGATGCCCAGACTTTGTCTTGCCCCCCCGTTAAATCAAGATGAAATTCCCTCTTATCAAGTTTCTCTGTTAAATTTGGTAGATGCATGCCGACGGCTCGCATTTCTAAAAACTGACATCCCAAATCACGCGCCTCATTGCCGGCATTTGAAATTAATAGCTCGGCAATTTCCGCCGAATCGGCGACCGGCCCGCCATAATCCAGCCATGGCAGGGAAATCATATAACGGCCAAAAAGCACGCTCTTCATATAGATATTGGGAAAAATCCCGACGATTTTATTATCGTGTTCTGCCAGATAATAGTAGGGCATTGCTTTGAATGAGTTTTGAAAAACAGCCTGCCATTCCCATTGATGACAATAGGTACAGTACGGATTTTGTTCGGCATACTCATTCCAGCGCTGGCCATCATCGTTTCTCACCCGCCGAACCGTGGTCGTATTTATTTCAACAGAACCGGCGTTCATAAACTATCGCTACCCGTGATATTGCTATCGGTTTTAGTAATTTTCTCACCATTGTCGGCAATTTTGAACTCATCTGAAAATTCTGTATTAAATCCATCTTAGTTTAGCCTCTTGAGTTCCGATGCATGAGTATTCTCTATCTTATTATTATCGGTTGTTTTCATTAATTGACTATTTATTGCCGTTAGGCTCGCCGTTGACGCGATCAAGAAGTAAAGCATGTAATTAAAGGCCTGGGTGAGAAAAAACGCGCTGACGCCAAAGCCAATCAGGCCTGTAAAAATGGCGTCTTTTATCAAAGTTATCTTTTTCTTCTGCTCATCCGTACCGGCCGGCTGTAATCGTCTCATCAGCATTAAGCAATACAAGTATAAATACATAAAAATTGCCAATCCAATCAATCCGGTTTCACCGCCAACTTGAATAAGCGTATTATGTGGCGCCTGCCATTTGGCGGCCCCGAATCCGGCCGGTCGGAAGGCCAATCCAAAGGCCGTTTCAAAACATCCTACTCCTACTCCGGTAACCGGTCGTGCTATCATCATATTTATGCCTGCCTGCCAGGCATATATTCGGCCCATCGCTGAGGCATCCTGATTATAAGTACCGATTGTTGAATATCGATCGGTAAATTCAGAAGGCAGCAACATAAGTATTAGCGCGATTACAACTAAAAATACTACCAATCCGATTGCTTTGTTTTTGCCTTTCATAGCCATAAAAAAAACGACGGCCAAAAGGCCCAGAAGACCTCCCCGGGATTTGGTCATTACGACGCCGAGAATGAGAAGAACTATGACACCCCACTGAATAATTTTGTAATAAGGTACGGGAGTGTTTTTTAATTTATAAAATATTGTTAAGGGAATCGCGGTAACCAATATTAATGCGACGTCATTTGCGTCACCAAACATCCCCTGACCAATAAGAGAGCCGGCTCTAATATCCCCTGAAATAAAAGAATAAATAGTCGAAAGGCATAATACGACAATGCAGGCAATCGCGATCAATGTGATTGTACGCAGTTTCTTAAGATCCCGGACAATATTAACAAAGAGAAGGTAGAAGAGGATGATTTTTAGGAAATCCAGCGACACGTCCAACGATTTGGTCGGCCAAAAAGAAAGAGGCACTGAAATAAAAAGAGTCGCAGCAAAGGCAATCAGTAATACTGCCTGACGGCCACCTAATTCAAAATCTCTGGATCTTATGCGGCTAAAGATCAGCGCAATTAACGTCGCTCCGCCAATTATCTTGGCCAGTGGAATAACCGCCAGGGCAGGCATAATATCGGTTGGCCTGATAAAATTCAATATAACAAAAATGATTAAACCACAGAATGGATATAGAATGATCATTGCCATCCCCAATACCGACAGAATGATCGCGAAAACCACCGTTTGATCACCAATAACTAATCCTACTCCTCCAGCTAAAGAAGCGGTAATTATAAGAAGATAGAGCCAGGTCAGCTTCGGTGCTGCCTGCAATTGCCGATCCGGCATACGGCTAAATGTATCTTTGGAACTTGTCATTTTCTCCAGCGAAAATTCTTCCCAGTTTAACAACATCCCTGTTTCGAATGATAATACATTATACGAATAAATAAGCGATAATGCCTACAACTGTTTATCTGATGCCTTTTGAAATTCCATGACAGCGTCGGCGAAAAACTTAGCTGCCCAGTTTGGAAATTCGAACCTCCCGTATTGTCCATCGATAGGGTAAGATCCTTTTATTCCACCACGCGTATTTAAATTTCCCGTTGTTACATTTTGGATCGAACAGACATAATCAAGCGCCTTTCCGGCGCCTTCAAGAAATTCTTTGTCCTTACCCAATGATGATAGTTTACTCCAGATAATAGACATCTGGCAGGTTCCGGGTAAACAACTGTAACCGGCGGCAGCGTTCCATTTATTATCGAATCGTCCGGCCAGATACCCGTCTTCTCGTAATCTGCCCAATACTTTCCGGGCGGAATCAATGGCGGCGTCGACATAATCAGTTCGTGAGGCCGCCAATCCGCATTCGAGAATACCTCGAATTGCGTAGGCGATGGTATGCGTCAACGGCTTATTATTATCGGTCAGGCAATTATTTTCAAACCATCCATTCGAGTTTCTCTGCGTCAGGGCCCAGTCAATATTTTTTAGCGCGGCGTTTATAAAATCATCGTTCCCGGTGATTTCGCCCCCTCGGATCATAGCCCAGGCAGTGCGGACATTATAAGTGTTCAAACCATACGTTGCCACAACCGAACCGTGTTTAGTCCAAGCTCCGTTTTCGTCCTGGGCTTCAAATAACCATTTACAGGCGCGATCGACAGCGTCCTTATACTTTTCATCGCCTGTCTCATTGTAGGTATTAACCCATCCAAATATTACCTGGCCGGTGTTAAAAATGGTCGGTTTTTTGGGCATCGTCGCTACCGTGCCTCCGGGAATCCCCCCTTCGGGGAATTGCTGTCCCAAAAGCCAGTCGGCGGCTTTTATTGCTATCTTCAGAATTGCCTCATTTTTGGACTGATGATAATAATCAATCAGCGTTGGGATAATATAGCCGGTCGTCTCGGGATATGAAGGTTCCCACCCCAGAATCAAATTGTATGCCCGAGCGAAACCGTCATCCGGCGTCGCATCCTGCGCCCGGGTGAGCCAGCTAATCGCTTCGGCCAGATGAGTTGTGTGTTCTGTCGGTTGAGATTTAGACAGGCCAAGTCGGTCTTTAATCATTAAAAGATAGAGACCGAATCGTCCTATACCGCCGTTTTTTTGGATGTCTTCGTTTCCTGTTTTATACATCTGAGCAGTTCCTCAAACAATTGCTTCCGCCAGTTCCATTCGGTAAAACTATGATTGCTGTCTTTTATGACCTTTTTGAAATAGCTTTCCCGATACTTCTCAAGTATCTGTGCTCCTTTGTCATTTTCAAAATATTTCTCAAATTCGTTTTTCAAGGGATCATTTTCAGCAAATACAAAATACGCCTTGCGCCCGCTGGTAAAATATTCGTCAAATTTCGCCAATAAGTCATCATTAAAATTGAATTTTTTCTCTTCATTGGAAGGCCCGGCAGAATTTGTACTTTTACCCCCTGAAAATTTCGATTTAACTATCTGAGCAATGCCTCGGAAATCGGATTTGAAGCTTAAAATCCGCAACCAGGCGCGGGGTGAAAATACTTTTTTCAAATATGACTCGTACATAAATTTCAGGTGCCATTCACTCATCTCCCCCGCCCGTTCCTGCCGAGCCAGATTGGAATCGAGGGCGACCGGCAGATTCAATAAGAAGATAGAAATGACCTCTTCCGATTTTACCGCTGTATATAGCGATGTGTTTGAACCGCCGCATAAACCGGTCAGAATAAATTTTTTACATCCCGATTTTTCCTTAAGCGCCTCAATCGCATTTAACGCATCGTTGGAAAACAGCCCGGTCTGTATAAAACCGTTTATATCGGCATGCAATTCGTTCACCTCACCGGTTGGCGATAAATGTCCCTGAGAATCACCGCACCCATGATAATCAAAACGCATGACCGGATATCCATGTCCGGCCAGAAAATCAGCGATGATAACGTTTATGCGTCCGTAACCAATCCGGTTTTTGAGTCCTGCCGAACATAAAACAGCACCCAGTTCCCGCCGATTATTCTCATCCGGCAGATGAATCATTCCGTTAAGATGATTATCACCTGATTTAAATCGGATCACTTCCCGTTTGATTTTTCGAATCTTATCCGGCATTTGAGTTCAAAAACTCCATCGTTTTTTCAATCGGTTCGTCGGGCCAGGCGATATATCGGGGAATCAATTTCCAGAATTGATCGCATTTCGTTATCGCTGACATGTTTCCGTTGGCATTCAATTCAACACTTTCAGTAAAATCATTCCATTTCTTTTCGCGACGCTGAGGCTTGGGGTCGAGTTCCAACAGACAAAGCGCTCCTTGAAAATTCCTCAAATCTTTCGCGATATCTCGCTCAGTCATGTATGTATACCAGTCCAGGGACAAATCGTATCCGTCAATATTTACGGTTTCGCCAGCCCGCATTTTTTCTACTAACGTTTTTCTATTGGTAATGACTTTGCGGTGAACCAAAAGCTGGGTTGTCAAGTTGGCGCGCAAAATCGTATCGGCATATTGCCCGCCGTTTATCATTGCCCCCCACAAAATCATAAAATCAGGCTTCAGTTCTATTGCTGCACGGGCGGCAAGATTACAACCGTAACGCATGCCAAAGAATCCAATCCGCTCCACACCCTTTTTATCTTTTAACTCTCGAAAGCAAAATTCAATATCTTTGAAAGCATCTTCGGGAGTGAAATCAGAAAACATCCCGGTTGATTCGCCCTGACCGCGGAAATCAAAACACAGAACATTATATCCATTTTGAGCCAGATAATTGGCCCAGTTTGCCAGCGCCCGCCGGGAATCCTGCTTTTCCTCTAAAATCGGATCGCAAAACAAAATCCCGATACCATTTTGATTTGACTCATGAGGTTGATAGTGTGAAATGAACAGGTCATGGCCGTCAATTGGTGAAAAACATCGATCCGGGATGATTGAGTTATCCTGATTGAACAAAAACTACCTCAAATTCAATTGTGAAGTTATCAACTTTCAATGACCCTGATACTTGAATTTTCGCGATTTCCGCCGCATTCACGGGCCGCATATTCCAAAAACTTATAAAATGGCCCATCCGGATTATCGGGGTCATTTAATTGAACATATCGGCTTTTTGGGGCATGTTCTTTGGTCACCGGCAGGAGAACTTTTTGAGCGGCAATAAAATCGGCGGCGACGGGATCGGTCGAAGCAACTAATGCCTTTGGTCTGGCCGACAACGCTTTTACAATCCGACTGCCATATCCAACCCAGTCGGCTGTTATAATACTCAAATCCGGTTTCCTGACGTTTTGAATCCAATACCCCAGGGCGCCTCCGGTATGATGAAATTCGACCAAATCAGTTTCTTTCAAAAACCTGTTCATCATATCTCGAGCCCGCCAATGGAAATTAGCAGTTCGCCGAAATCTTTCCCAAAAGGGGGAAGTCAGCCCAACATAATGAGTATTAAAGGTTTCTTTTGGCTGGGGAGCCGGAAACCCGCATGACATATCGACCACACCCATGAGGTTTTTCACCGAGGCAGTTACGCCGCAATAAGCGCCATGATGATTGAGCGATGGCATATTGACAAATTTTACCGGTTGTTCGGTATATTTGCCGTTTTCAAAGGCTCCATTTTTCAAATCAATTGTAATTCCACTATACGAAGAGGTCATAATCGGGTAGGTCATAACGCATTTATTGCCGTTTCTGGCCAGATAATAATTGTTTTCGTCCCAGACATATCCATCTCCTGCCTCGGGCCCGGAAACGACGCTATCTCCGAAAGCGTCGCCCTGCATAGGAGATGGATTACTGCCACCGTCATGCCAATGATATTTGGTTACATTTTTATATCCGGCCTTTTGGAAATATTC
Organism: Candidatus Zixiibacteriota bacterium; assembly: GCA_036480375.1. NCBI lineage: Bacteria > Pseudomonadati > Candidatus Zixiibacteriota > Candidatus Zixiibacteriota bacterium. The sequence goes on along the minus strand of JAZGGI010000024.1, from coordinate 164,636 downwards.
GACCAATTGATTGAGATTAAAGCGGCCGTTGGGCACCAGGGTGGTCCAGCCGCGGGAGTTGTCATCCTGAAACTGATGATTATCGGCGATGATAATCTCGCCTTTGAAATTGGGAATATCAAGTATAATCTGAATCAGAGCGGCCATGCTGTCGGTATTGGTCATTCCCTGAAGCCACCATTGAGAATTCGGTTTGATAATAACTATATCTTCTCGGCCGATAATACTCTCAATCCCACCCATCAAATCGATGAGACGGCTCATATTTTCTTCCGGAGTTCCATTTCTAATTAAAAAGACATCGGACGGTACCGATTGTCTTACCAAGATTTTAGTCGGCGTTGATTTCACAGCGGCCAAAATATTCTTTTTCTTTCTAAAGACCCACAGCCCGGCCAAAGAAATCAGTAAATTCTTAACAAATTGTCTGCGATCCATTATCATTAATTAATCCCCAGGCGTCAATATCATTGTCCGGGATATTTTGTAAACATTAATAAATACGGCGGCTAAATCAATTATAATTAATCATAAATTGAGCAATTGAATGTTGGGTACTTTCTGAGGGGAATTTATTTGCCGTTTTTGTACTGCTCAATTAAATTAAGGACTTCTTGCTCCGTTGCCTGACCGTTGCGGAATTGCATAATTTTTCGATCAATATCGGATCGCGTGACACTGGGACTATTAAAATCATAGCCCTGGACAACCATCTGGGCTTCATCAATGGTACCCCAATCGACTTCTGTCAGATAATTATTCATATATTTCCGTAATGGCCCAGCCATATTATCAGGGTCATTATAAGTCTGACGCCAACCGCCAAGCGGATAGACGATGTGTTTTGAGGCCCAATAATCCAACGCTACCGGATCGGTTGATGCCAGGACTGTTTTGGTTTGAATCGGATTGGGGTCCTGGCGTCCCTGATGACCGCACCATTCAGCGGTAGTAATATACAAATCGGCTCGCCTAATATGCTTGACAAACATACCGACTGCACCGCCTCCGGCCGGAAAACCAATGCGGTGGAAATCCGAATATTGGCCGTAAAAAGCGCCCGATAATTCCACGAGACCGTAATAATTCTTAACGGCCGAGGTAACGCCCGCGTAACCACTATGGAAATTCAGTGCCGACATCATGATAAAAAAACATTTAGTCGATAGATATTGCCCACCCTGCCAGCAACCATTCTTGATATCGACCGTAATTCCCGAATGAGTCGATGTAAAGATCGGATAAGTCATAATGGTAGAAGGATAACTAAGGTTCTGATTGAATTCCCATCCGCCCTCAGGGACAAAATACTCCAAATCGGTTCTTCTGACATACCCGTCACCGTCAGAAGGGCCGGTAACTTCCTGACTGCCTCGACCGACGTCAAGTAAATGATATTTGCTGACATTTATTTCCCCGCCATGATCGTGAATCGCAGGATATAAACCTCGGTTATTTTCGTAATAATTCAAAAGAGTACTGACATTCATGGCGCCGTTGTGCGTCATATCAGGAGTATTCCATAAATTATTGGTGCTTGTATCGGGGCTGGTTTTATGGATATTCTCAGCGAGGATTATTTCACCGGTAAAACCGGGAATATTCAGGATGGTGTCTATTAGACCTTTCAGGCAATCGGTGTTGGTTCCCCCCTGTAACACCTGCTGGCAATTGGGCTTAATAACAACGACATCATCGCCGCCAATGAAATTACCGATGCCACCCATAATATCAAATATCTTCTCGACATTCTGGGCTGGAGTTCCGTTCTTGACATAAAAGACATTTGAAGCGTTTTTGCTTTCTACCGGATTCCATTGAACCAAATTCTCAAATGGAGTATTAGCGACCGCCATTACGCCTCCGGCATAATAGCCGACTCGCCGTAAAAATTCACGCCTGGTTAGTTTATCTTCCGCCATAATTAATTCAGACTTCGGGAATTAATATCTTTCAAATAAGTTAACCGCCACAGCATAAATCCGGACCATCCTTAAAGACATAATTAATCATAAAAACCGCGTCACCGACATTACACCTGCCGTCACAATTTAGATCTCCGTCAGTGATCGGATCCGGCAATGGCCCGAATTTAAACACGCAATTAATTAAAAACACGATATCCCCGATATCGGCGCTGTTATCCCGGTTAACATCTCCGCATAAATACTGAACGCTGACATTGACGGCGTCAGCGATAGTAAAAAAGTTTGATGTCGCGGAATACATCACCGCCGAATGTATCGGAAACTGATAATCACCGGATTGACTGCTAATTACTTTCAGGACAATTCGAGCGGTATTCCCCGGATTGAGGACATTATTATAAACCGATTGACTGTCGGGATCGTCCAAAACGAAATAATGTGTCGAATATCCGTCGACAATCTCACCGATCGCGCTTTCTATATAGCGGTGATTAATATTTAATGAATTTATGGTAACGCCCGTTGAAATAATTTCAAACTCGGGAGGCAGCGTTTCCGAAAAATAAAGACCCATCAATGTAAAAGATTCATCATTTGTAACTTCTCGGATGATAGTCAAAGTATCATCAAGGCGAAATTGATTTCCGCTCAATGAGTATGTGCAATTGATATTAGATCCTGACGGGTAGATGGTGTCCTGGCAAAAGCCGTTATTAACGGGAATCAGTAAGATTATCGGAATAAATATTAGAACATACTTTCTCATAAACCTTCCCGGATCAAAAACCGCAGTTTTTGTCCCCTATTTTGCAGACTTATATAAGATGTCACTCAAAGACATATACGTCAAGCGTAAAGTATTTAATTGACTGGATGAATTCGCAGATAGACGGGATCAATGTCACTATAAAACGATATCGATATTGATCCCGGCTACTATTTCAAAAGAACCATTTTCTTTGATTCGGAATAATCTTCAGTGAAGATATTATAAAAATACACTCCGGAAGAGGCTTGATTACCGTTTTTGTCGCGTCCGTCCCATTCGGCCGTATAAACGCCCTCATTCTGGTACTCATCGACCAAAACGGCCGTCTGCTGTCCTAAAATATTGTAAACGGCAATCGTAACATGTGATTCAATCGGAATGGTATAATCAAATCGAGTATAGGGATTGAAGGGGTTGGGGTAATTTTGAGATAATTCAAATCTGGTCGGCAATCCATCATCGTCATTCTGGACAAAATCGAAACCGGCTTCACCATGAGTAACGTTTGATATTTCCGATTCATTATTCGACTCATCGATTGAAACCACGGCGACCCAGTATTCCTGGGCTTCGATTAATCCGGTTAAGGTCACGGTCTGCTGATTGCCAGATTGTACCGGATTGGGCGGAGTATCCCATAAGTCTGCCGATTGCCAGTTTTCGGCCGTCAATGTATCGGTCGAATAGGCAATTATATATCGATTGGCGAGGCCCAAATTCCAGTCATCACCCGGAGCAGTCCAGCTCAGGATTAATTCTCCGTAGCTGCCGGTTTCAACCTGCAAATCAGCAACCGGATCGGGAGCCAGAGTATCGACCGTTGCGGTCGTTATAGTCAATACATTGGACAATCCCGACCAGTTAGGGACTTCATCGGCCGCTTTAATGGCAATATAATACTGAACGCCTGAAGCCAGTCCGGTAATCGCGAATGACTCGGTTGTATTGGCCACACTGGGAGTAGGCTCGTTCTGCACCTGAGTCGCCGAATCCCAATTGGCCTCCGTAATAGGTACGGTGGAATACCTGATATCATATTGGGCGGCATAACCAAACTGCCCATCATCCCCCGGCGCCGTCCATGATACAATAGCGGCATTATCCGTCACAGCGGCGGAAAATGTTTGAGAATTACACAGAAGCATTATCGTCAATAGAAAAATCAGGCATATGAAAATTAGTTTTTTCATGTCATAGTATCCGAGTATATAAATCCTGGTACTCATCTTTGACTCCCATTTAAGTCTTCGGTCGCATGTCCGAAAAGATTACATACAAAATTCGGGCCGAATAAACGGAAATGTTAAGTGCATTATCTGACAGGTGGTTAGAGGCGGAAAAATAAAGAATTATGGGGATTTTCCCATACCGGAAATGTTCGATTATTGAGAACTGAGCAAGAATTATACAGGATTAAAGTTAATGGTAAAAATCCAATTTTTCAGTCGGTCGATTCGTCTCGCCAGATGGAAAAAGATTCTCGTTTTAATTGAGGTGCGTCATCGAATTCATCGATATATAGCCAATACAAAATCTGAAAAGACAGAATCGCCACAAATGACATGTTATCTTTGAATGACAGATGAGTGTCCGAAAATCTTGAGCATTTAGTTCTTAATTTGGACACCGCCGAATGATTAAATACTCCGGCTTTATTCAAATAACTCTCAGACAACATTTCATCGACATATTCCGGTGAATCCGGTTGCACAAAGCAATTGGAATCGGGAGCCATATACGGCTGTTTAACCCGCCTGGTAATGGAGTCGGGAAGAACATCAGCCATTGCTTTTTTGAGAACATATTTTTCGTTCAGGCCGCTGATCTTGTAACCCGGAGGAATCTGGGCGGCGAATTCGACAAAGTTATGATCCAGAAACGGAAAGCGCCCCTCAATCGAATTAGCGGCTGCCACGCGATCACCTTGGGAAGAAAGTAAGTAACCGGCCAACAATGATTTCGCCTCAAGAAATTGTGCCCGCGCCAGATGATGCCATCTCGGATAGTTTTTCGGGAGGTTGTTGCCATAAGCTGAAATGGCATCGTGCCCGGCAACCCTGTCGCGAATATCTTTGGTAAAGAAATCTTTAATTTTCGATGTCGTGTTAATCCTCGGAATATGAGAAAAATAATATTCGCTTGTTTTTTCGAGTCCGGATTTATAAAACGTTTCAAGATAAAATTTGGCTCGCGCCCCCGAGACCGGAAGAGTCGGGTACAGTTTTTTGAGTAATTTGGGCCGCTTTTCCGAATCGGGATTTCTTGACCAGAACTCGCGAATAATCGCTTCCTTGAAAATATCATACCCGCCGAGTATTTCATCCGAACCCTCTCCGGTAAGAACCACTTTGAAATTTTTTTCGTGGACCAGAGCCGAGAGCAGATACAGCGGTGTTGGAGCGGTTCTGATAAGCGGCCGCTCGGCATGCCAGATAACTTTTGGAAAGGCTTCGGCAATCGTATTATAATCGCAGGTTACGACATGATGACTCGTCCCCAGATATTTGGCCATCTCTTTCTGATAAACCGATTCATCAAAGGCTTTATCCTCGAAGGCTACCGAAAAAGTTTCCAACCGGGTTTTATCAAGCTGGCGTATCAATGCCGTCGTCGCCGACGAATCCAACCCCCCCGATAAATAAGCCCCGACGGGAACATCGGCGCGCAATCTCAGCCTGACAGCCTCAGTTAATTTTTCTTTTAATTCTTCAGCGTATGATTCGACCGGGCGAGAATAATCAAATTCAGCCGGAAAATCCATTTGCCAATAGCGGCCTTGATTTATCTGACCGTCTTTTATCTCCAACCATGTTCCCGCTTCGAGTTCATTGATATTTTCAAACGGCGTCCGCGGCGGCGCCGAAGTCCACCAGGCGAAAGTTTCATCGAGAGCTTTATAATCAATCAGGCGCGAAATTGACCGGTCACAAAAAATCGCCTTCATTTCCGAGGCGAAATACAACCGACCTTTATGAGTCGCGTAAAATACCGGTCGAATACCCAATCTGTCGCGGGAAATGAATAGAGATTTTTCTGATTTATCATATATAGCAAAAGCAAACTGGCCGTTGAATCGACTCAGGCAATCTTTGCCCCATTCTTCATAAGAATGGACAATTACTTCGGTATCCGATTTGGTTTTGAACTTATGCCCCAGCGATTCCAGTTCGGGGCGAAGCTCAACATAATTATATATTTCGCCATTGAAAGATATCCAGATTGTTTCATCTTCGTTGGAGAGAGGCTGCGACCCGGTCGACAAATCGATGATCGATAAACGCGCCTGCCCCAATCCACAACGATTATCGAAATAGGCTCCGAATTCATCCGGGCCGCGGTGGCGCAGGATTGACACCATTCTGATAATTAAATCATAATCGGGAGTGGTATTTTGATTGAGTTGAAAATATCCGGCGATTCCACACATAATACATAATTCTTATTATCAATCTCGCGCCTAAAATATAATAACTTTCCCCAGGCGAGTTGAATGGAAAAGAACTTATGCCGCCGTTTTGGCGGTCACATAATCGGCGATCTTGCTTATTGAATCGAGATTATCGGGTATTAATTCCTCATCCTCGACCTTGATAGAGAAATTTTCCTCCAGAAAAAGCACCAGTTCCAAAATACCGGTCGAATCAATCGTCCCTGACTCCAAAAGTGAGTCATCATTTCCGATACTTAAATCTTCATCGAAAATAAACTGCTCGGAGATGAATTCCGCTACCCTTTTGCTAATTTCCTGTCTATCCATAGTCTTCCATTTAATCCGGTTAATTATACTCCCTTACGTCCGAATATCAAAAATGTATGGAGTCTTTTATAAAAATTCAATATATATGTTATATCGAGACGTAAGGCAATATAATTAACCGAGTATTACGGGGTATGAATATGGCGTTTCATAAAGATATTTTAAGGATAGATGCCGAACAGGAAGCCGAGTTTATCGCCAGGACCATTAAGCGGCAGGTGAGGCAGGATTTAAAACGAGGCGGTGTCGTCGTCGGCATCTCAGGAGGAATTGACTCATCGGTCGTAGCGGCCCTGTGCGTTAAAGCCCTCGGCCCGGAAAAAGTCCTGGGAGTTATGCTCCCCGAAAAAGAATCGAGCCCGGATAGTAAAAACCTGGCTCAGATTCTGGCTGACGGCTTAGGTATCGAATCAATCGTTGTGAATATCGCTCCGGCTCTGGAAGGCTTCGAATGTTATCGGAAACGGGATGATGCTCTGAAACGAGTTTTTCCCGAATACGGCGAGGGTTATGATGTCAAAATAACCAATGCTGCCCGCCCTCTCGAAAAAGCATCGTTCAATTTCTTTAATGCCACAATTATAGCTCCCGATGGAACCGAACAAACCAAACGCTTGCCTCGTGATGAATATTTGCAAATTGTCGCCGCGTCCAACTATAAACAACGCACGCGCATGTCGCATCTGTATTATCAGGCCGAACGCCTTAATTACGCCGTAGCCGGTACCGGTCAGAAAGACGAACACGAACTTGGATTTTTTGTCAAATACGGCGACGGCGGAGCCGATTTCAAGCCGATTGCGCATCTATTCAAAATGCAGGTTTATATGCTGGCTGAGACTCTACCGGTCCCTGAAGAAATCCGTAAACGCCAACCGACAACCGATACTTACACCGCCGAAGTTACTCATGAGGAATTTTTCTACGGGATGCCGTTTGAAATTATGGATCCCTGCTGGTACGGCCTTGAAAACGACTATCCCCCCGAAGAAGTCGCCGAAGCATTAGGCCTGACGACCGAACAGGTCGAGCGGGTTTACAAAGATATTCAGCAGAAAATGCGTGGCACCCGTTACCTTCGCATGCCCCCGGTTCATGTTGATGATTGAGAACTTATAAACCCAATCAAGGGAATTTATTGACTTCTAATTTGTGGCCAATTGACTGTCAATTAGCCCATGATATAACTGATACTACCGTCCCATCAGTAGGCGATTCTATTTGAATCGTAATATCAAAATTGCGATCAATCGCTAACTCTAGTTGAGATACCCACAATTTATATAAGTCCGGGTCCGCGGAAAATGGCTTATCACCATCATCCCACAAAACATACAAATACCCTGAAGACATTTTAATCATTGCCCGGGCTTTATTTATCTTCAACCAATCTACTTTACTTTTATCCGTCGTACTCATCTTATTTCCCTTTCCATTGAAAACTTTTATAAAAATATTTTACTTTAGCGTAATGATTCCACAATTTTCAAAACCAATTCCTCGTCCCCGCGAAATCGCAACTTACCAGTAAAAAAAGCAGTAATCGGAGCAAGTTTCCCGCTTATTATTTTTTCTAAAGTATCCGGCTCAAGAGCAATTTCTATATCAGGATTATCAACTTTGCTTTTTTCTGCTCCAAATCTTCCTTTATCAGCATGCACCAAGATATACTTAGGTATCTCTCCATGATAAATGGCAAACTGAATACTGACGGGCTCTCCGACTGACACCATTTTCTCTGACATGATAGTCAGCGCTTGAGTTATATTACCGTCAACCTTATTAAGATAATCTTGAAGCTTTGGATAAGATTTCATACAAATCTCCTTTCAAAATTATTAAATTGCATCATGAAATATCTACTTTCTTCCCGCAGGCATCGCAACCTGCGGGAAGATAAGGAGCTAATTTTCATACACTATTGTATTCAGCCAATTTACGAGATATCACAATTATCCAACACCCCTGAATTCCTTTGTATTATTATCCTCTTTACACTCCGGAATCATGTTTTTGTAATCGGCCATTACTTCAATAATCGCATTGGGTTTGAATACCCAATCTGACAGATAAAATACCACTTGAACACTCTGACCGGGACCCAGAGCCGGAGTTATCGCAATCGCGTTATTATTTTGTGGAGCTATTTTGTCCATTGCGCGCGCAATTGATGAACCGGCCGTTGAATTGCCAATATTTTTTATAGTCACTCTAACGATGGTGCCTTTATTCTTTTCATCAAATATCGGCTTTTCAATCTTTTCAACAATAAGATCGGGACATCTGCTCTCTTCAGAAGTTTGTGCCCAAACGCGTTCGATGTCGATGGATTTGACTTCACCGTTTAGATCGGCAACGGAATATACGGCAACAATATCGAGTTTCACCATGCTTTCAAGGATAACGAAACCCTTTATAAAATCCTCGCGTGATCTGGTATGATTCCGTATATCATCGCAGTCTATTTCCATAGCGGTTCCCGGTGGCAATTCACTCTTAAAAAAATCAGTTGCGGGTCCTGGTTTCTCGCCGGGCAGCGCAATGGCGAATTTCTTACGATATAAAGCAGTAGAATCATTTGCGTTTAATACATTTATCGCGGTCCAATAAGCTCCCGGAGCCAATATTTTGCCCCCCTCCTTTCCGCAAATGAATTTTACGGTGTACTTGTACAATGCGCTGCTTTCCGCATTGATTGCCGATGAAAACAGAAACATCGCCCCTAAAAAGAGCGCTCCGACAATAATCCTCCTTGTCATAATTTCTCCTTTCTTTTGTTTAATTTAATGCACACAGACTCCATAATAATCATAGAATATCATTGATTTATTATGCTCACATTTATGCGACTCTGATCTACCAAACACTCTTATTGCATATAGCTGTCATCGAAGGACACAAAATGAGAATTTCCCAAGAGCTTTTCTATATTAGCTATTACTATTTATAATGTCAATATTAAAATTCCGGATTTTATCAATTCTGAGAAGTTATTTTGAAAATCTTATGCCATTTAAGAACACTTTACAAATCATGGCCAATTCACAATATTGAATATAAGGCATCATTGACCTGTAAATACCTGGAATATCAAATATGAAAATTGATTTGAAAACAGGATTGCTTTTTGCGGCAATAACGATCCTATTATGCTCTGGTTTCGGCATGTGTGCATCCTCTATCGTCGGATATTTTACATTTAGAATAGATCGCAATAGGACTATTTTACCGGTGAGAATTGGAGCATCGGATACTCTGGATATCATCCTCGACAGCGGGATGGGTTTCGAAGGGTTTTACTTTTTTCATAAGGAACTAAAAGAGCAATTGAATTTAAATACTCTCCGCGAAGTAATCGTTCCCGGAGCGGGAAGCGGAGAAGGTTCGAAAGCATGGCAAGCCGATTCGGCAACGGCTTTTATCGGGGATATGGTATTTGAAAATCAAATGCTAATAATTTCTCAAAGCGAATATACTCAAACTTTTTCATCCGACGGCGTCACCGGATGGACCTTGTTGGGACCGTATGCGGTCGAAATAAATTATGATAAAATGCTAATAACCATGCACGATCCGGCAAAATTAACAATTGATAGTTCATGGACCGCTCTGGATATAAACCTGAAAAAGAATATTCCTTTCCTTGATGCCGCCATTAGTATCGCCGGCGAAGATGATATCCCCATCACTTGTTATATCGATTTCGCGGCGGGCGAAGCATTGGAACTTTTAGAGCGACCCGACATGAAATTTACTTTACCCGAAAGTCTGACCGAGTCATATCTCGGCACAGGCCTCAGCGGTGATATTTACGGACGGTACGGACGCATTGCCAAATTAAAACTGGCATCGTTCGAAATGACCGATGTGAAGACCGCATTTGCAAAAGCAGAAGTTCGCTCCAAGCAAGAGGGCGCCGATGGCATTATTGGGAGCGACGCCCTGAGACGGTTCAATGTTATTTTCGATTACAATAATCTGAAATTATATCTGAAGCCAAATAGCAATTATGATGAACCGTTTGAATAATTAAAGAGGATCTATCAGGCAATTAATGAAGTAGCAACCTGGCGGCAAAAAGTAATATGGCGAGGATACAGATATCTCTATTTATATCAAATCGCTATTTAGTTTATTGAAGTCTTTGATTACAATATAGAAAGCTGTCACCACCGTTTTCGGCGCAACCCGCTTGAACGGTAAATCCATTTGAGTGCAAATCATTGACAAATTCTCTGAAAAGGTATTCAACGTGGACAAGATGCTGCGGGAAAAACGCTCGAGGAGCAAGTTTTTCCAATGCATAAATCACACCCTTTCGAACTGTCTCCGGAGTTCCCAGTTGACATCCGCTTATTGGCAGGAAACACAAATCAATATCTAAATCAAGTTCGGCGAGATAATCGATTTCGACGGTGTAATCAGAATCAATCTCTGCCTTCCCGTTGGAATGATCGCCAGCATGAAATATTACCAGACCGTCAACTTCAATCACGAATCCAACACCGGCATCAATAGAAGCTATGGTTTTGATATTTATATCATCAATCGAATGATTGCTTCTTGGAGGCGTAAACAAAAAATCCTCATCCACATTGGGTTTATGCCCCAGAACAAAAGAAATATTCGGTATATCATTCTTCCAAACGAATATTTTCGAACTGTAATGATCGGAATGCTCATGAGTTGAAAAAACAATGACATTCAGATCTTTTATTTCTTCAGGAATAATCCATCCGTTGGCCAGACAAGGTATATCAGGCTGCGTATCCCGGATGTAATAATCAAAAATCAGAAAGTGATTTGCGGTTCTAACCGCCCAGCCCGAATGACCGAGATACCAAACAACCGCTTCCTTATTTTTAAGTTCACATGATAATAAATTGGTATTGCCCATTTGGGCATTTCCATCATCCCGCTCGGCTCCTTTAATTTTAAGGAATTTAACCACAGTCGAGTGTGAATATTTTAAAGCGTAAAAGAGAGGCGGCTTACCGGCATTATCCAATTTATTTATATCCGCACCATGATCGATAAATAATTTCGCCATAGCCGAATCACCTTTAATTGCCGCCAGATGAAGAAAACTCCGCCCGTATTTTTCTTCGATATAATCCACCGGAGCTCCAAATTCCAGAAGAATTTCAACAATTTCAGTCTTGCCTTCTCGTACAGCACGCAGAATAGGCAGGGATTGCGGATCCGGACAGGCATTGACATCGGCCCCTCGTTCCAATAGATATCTGGCCAGCTCGGGGTGGTTTCGCGAAATACAGATAAGAAGCAAAGTCGAGCCATGCTCCGTTTTTTCGTCAAGATTACCTCCATGTTCAGCCAGATACGCAACAACTTCTACACTTCCGGAGCGTGTTGCGGATAACATCGGAGTATTACCGTAATTATCGCGCTCATCTACTGAAGCACCCTGCTGTATTAAATATTTCACAACATCAAGGTGACCGCGACCGACGGCGCATATGAGAGGCGTAGTGTTGTCTCCGTCACCAGCGCTAACCCCGGTCCCTTGTTCAATAAGCAGGCGGACTACTTCCAAATGTCCGTTCAGGGCGGCCCAGTGAATCGGCAGGAGCCGGACATTATCAAATGAACCGGCCGAAGTCGGGTTATCTTCAATTAATTTCTTAACTTTTTCTATATCTCCCGCAGCCGCCGCATCATGAATCGGAGCGGCCGTGGTATTATTAATTAAAATTAGCCCGATAACAGTAAAAAATAGTATAACGCTCGACATGTTAATCTACTCCATAAAAGTTCCGTCATTTAATAATTTCTTATCTGAATTCTAAATAATTTGTTAATCATGCGCAAGTCAAATGCGAATTTTTCGCTAATTATTAGTCAGAATTTAAACTATAAGGGATTAGACAAATTATCGATCTGCAAACTATATCTTACTAACCAATAAGAACCAAAATTCAATCAAATTCACATCTCATTCAACGCCTGTTTATTGATTTTACCAGACTGATATTTGGGTAAGGCATCCAGGAATTCCACATATTTCGGAACTTTGTGCATCGCCAAATGCGCTTTACAAAAATCCTGAATTTCTTTGGTTTCGATGGACTGATTTTCTTTGATAACGATAATAGCTTTGATCGCTTCGCCCAGAATCTCATCAGAGACGCCTATAATTGCCGCCTCGGAGACTCCCGGATGCTCAAGAAGCTTTTCCTCGACTTCGCGGGCGCTGACCCGGTTGCCGCCGACTTTGATAATCTCTTTTTTGCGGGATACAATGTATATCAACCCATTTTCATCCCGCCGGGCCAGATCGCCGGTAAAGAGCTTGCCGTCTTTTAGAACTTCGGCTTGTTCTTCCGGCTGATTGCGGTATCCCATCATCACACAGTCGCCGGAGACGACAATTTCGCCCACATCCCCGATCGGAACCTCCTGACCGTTCTCGCCTATTATCTGAACTGTCACTCCCGGAAGCGGGATGCCGATCGAACCGACGTTTTTTTCGAGCATATCCAGCGGCAGATAGGTAACTCGCGGCGATGCTTCGGTCTGTCCGTACATGATAAAAATCTGCTTGCCTGAGAAAACGTTCATGACTTTTCGGATAACTTCCGGCGCCATCGCTCCCCCTGCCTGGGTGAGATAACGTAAAGCCGGAAATTTATCGGAACTGAAATTTGGATTGTTCAATAGTATCATGAAATTGGAAGGTACGCCCGAAAAACCGGTCACTTTTTCTTCGGCCATTGTTTCCAAAACAACCTGCGGGAAGGCGAAGCGATTATCGATTACGACGCGTCCTCCGGCCAGAATATGCGTTAATAAAAGCGAGTTGCCATAGATGTAATAAAACGGCAAAATGACAATTATCGAATCATCCGAGGTTAATTCAAGGTACTCGACCGTTGTCAGTGTATTTGATAAGAGATTACGATGCGACAACATGACACCTTTGGGCGTACCGGTACTGCCCGAAGTATAAAAAATCGCCGCCAGCTCATGGGGGGTATTTCCGATGGCGGTATGAGTCAGACTTTCGTTCGGTAATTTGTTATCCATATCACCCGTGAACGACTCAAAATCGGTTTTTATCTCAGAATTTCCCAAAATATCAGATAGCAATTCGGTTCGTTTACCTAATGAAGATAAATCCATTTTGCGATCAGAAATTACCAACTCAACTGGGGAATCGGAGTCAATGATCCGGTCGATATGCCGGGTATATTTTTTCTGGATGATGAGCCCTTTGGCTCCGCAGTCATGAAGAATGAAATTGAATTTATCCGGCTTCAAAGACGTATCGAGTGGAACCGGAATTAAATCAGCCGCAGTAATCGCAAAGAATGAGACGATATATTCAATCGAATTTTCATAGAGAATGCTGACGCATGATCCGGCCGGAATTTGTGAGCTCTTCAAATATTCCGAAAGGGTTACAACCGTCCCGATTAGATCTCGGTAGGAAATACTATTATCGCCGTGCGTGATCGCGATTTTATTGGGCGAAGTAGCTCCACCTCGTTTGAGAATATCAATCAGTTTCATGATTTATCTATCGGTTGAATATCCTGTACGATTCATATCGTTGATATATATACTATCCCGAACGAAAAATCATCAATAAATGTGGGTATAAATTTTAAAAGAAAAACCTCCCGAAAAAGGGAGGTTTTTCCGCGACAGAAGTACAAAAAATGAGAGGTGTGTTAAACGGTTTGCCCGGACAGGCTGACCCGAATACCTGTTTCCGGCCTGAGATAAACCGTATAGACATTACCCTGATGCAGGGGGAGAGTGTTGCTTGCCTGATAATTATTATTTTTCTCAAAAAGCCGGCTTAAGTCCATAATTGACGCCGGTGGCGTTATATCCGGAGTTGTTGCGGTGGCGACATTGGACAATCCCGACCAGTTGGGCACTTCATCCGCCGTTTTGATGGCAAAATAATATTGCGTGTCCGAATTAAGACCGGTGACCGTAGACGATTCGCCGGTACCGGCGGCCTGCGGTGAAGGTTCACCGGCGACCTGCGTCGCCGCATCCCAGTTGGCATCGGTGATCGGAGACAATGAATAACGAATGTCATATTGGGAAGCGGTGCCGCTGTTGCCGTCATCACCCGGAGCGGTCCAGGTTAATACGACAGAACTGCCGGTAACAGACTGAACGTCTAAGTTAGCAACCGAAGCCGGGGCTGTCGATTCCTGGTCAGTGGTGGTGCTCACGATATTGGAAAGCTCTGACCAATTGGGGGTATCGTCCGCCGCTTTAATCGCGAAATAATACTGAGTATTGGGGAACAGACCGGTGACAGTAAATAATTCATTCGATCCGGCGGCTTGCGGAGACGGTTCTCCGGTGACCTGCGTGGCCGCATCCCAATTCGCGGCGGTAATAAAAGACGTTGAAAATCTGATATCATAAACCGAAGCCGTCCCGACATCGTCATCCGCGCCCGGAGCCGTCCAGTTGAGCGTCACAGAAGTTGACGTTTTAGTATCAATGGATAAACCGGCGATACGAGCTGGCGGAGTGTCTTCGGCCAAAGTAGTCACCGATATGACATTGGATAACCCCGACCAGTTGGGAACTTCGTCAGCCGTAGTGATCGCAATATAATATGTTGTCGATGGAGTCAGCCCTGTAATCGTGAACGATTCCTGGCTGCCAGCAATCTGCGGCGAAGATTCACTCGTGACCTGAGTGGCATAATCCCAGTTACCGGCGTTAATCATCGATGTCGAGTATCTAATATCATATTCGGAGGCGGTTCCCGAAGAGCCATCATCACCGGGAGAGGTCCAGTAAACAGTAATCGTTGTCGGCGTAGCATCGGCGGCAAGGATATCATTGGATGCGGCCAAGATCAAAATAGTCATTAAAGCGGCGATTATCAGGCTGAAATATCCCCTCGAATGTTGGTTTTTTTTAAGTACCAAGGTTCGCATACTGCTCCTTAATTTAATTTTTGATTTTATGTGCGCTGATGTATATCAAATTCCAGGCCAAAATGAGAGGTGATTAAATAACCTCTCAGGTCGCAATAACTTGGGGAATATCTGAAGAGATTTTGGGTGTGAAAATGGTCAAAAATTATGTTTCATTGCTAAACATCCGGCAAAACTTGAACAGCAAAATGAAACATTGCCCTTCTTGAACACTCTGCTTCTCCCGAACTTTATCCCCAAATGGCAATCTACGATATTTGCCAAAAGACGACTCGGAAATCCATATAAAGTTTTTGTTGACAATAATTTAACTAAACGCCTTTATTATTTAGCTTTATGAATTTTTTGACTGTTTTTTGAGGATATTTCAATGAGTGAGTGTATCATTTTGTATTTCAAGGTGGTACAATATATAAAAATTTATATATGGTGGAAGTCGCTGGTTATAAGGGATTTACAGATTCAGGTATCTACAAGAATACTTCTTTTCCCCAACATACTACCTGTTTTGGAATTTTCTCGAACCGGCGATGTTCAAAAATGAAACGTTTGTTTTGTAGATATCATTTATTAATTGCCCTTATCTCGGTTTTTTCGCACTGCGCAGCCTGGGGCGCTGACAATGGCCAAACGGCCGCCGGATTTTTGACCATTGGCGTCGATGCGCGGTCAACGGCCCTCGCCGGCGCATTAACTTCGGCATCGGATGACGCCACGGCATCATTCTGGAATCCGGCCGGTCTCGCTAATGTTAATTCGATTCAATTGATATGCTCGCACCAGAGCTGGTATCAGGATATCTCATTTGAATATGCGGCTGCCGCTATGCCCCTAAACGAGGAGATTACGATTTCGGTCAGCTTCGCCTTTTTATCATACGGTGAAATTACCGGTTATGATATTTCGGATAATCCTACGGGAGATATTAATTCGACTTATGATTTCGCGGGCGGAATTTCCCTGGGCTACCGGATTTTAGACAAACTGACAATTGGCTTGACGGCCAAGCATATAATCGTTTCTCTGGCCGGAATTAAAGCGTCGGCGAACGCCTTTGATTTCGGCCTTCGACTTAATTCTCAAATAGGTTCAATAGGCATAACCGCCGCAAACATCGGTACTGATCTGATATTCCGTGAAAAACAAAATAAACTACCGGCTCTTATCCGCGCCGGCTTTTCAATAAAACCTTCGGGGCAGAGTTTGATTCTCGTTTCAGAAGTTGATTTTCCGTTTTATAATCGGGTTAAATACAAAAACGGCATTGAGCTTTCATTTTCTGATCATTATTTCCTCCGGGCCGGTTATGGTATCTCGCAGGACAATAACGCGGAGAATATGGCAGGCGGCTATTCTCTGGGAGGCGGTTTAAGACTTGGATCAAGCCATCTTGATTATTCATTTTCCCCCGGGATTTCAATAACATCGGAATACCTCCACCAATTTACGGTGCGTTTTCAATTATAAAACCCCGAATATTCTCGACATTACCATCTGTCTCGGCGTATAATAGATAAATACCAAGATTTTTATAACTTGACATGAGGACCTGAAAGAAATTACATAAAGTCAATAATCGCGTGAATTGGCCGATTTTATAAAATGTTACCGGCGCAATAATACGGATGGGATAAAATATGGATTTCGTAAACAAAGACGGAATGATCGATTTCAAAGAAATCTTTTCGATTCTGGGAAGAAGAAAATGGCTCATTATTCTCCCCTTTATTCTCGTGACCGCAATTGTCTTCGGTTTATCATTTCTGCTTGAAAAGAGATATGAATCTTCTACCATGGTTGTCATAGATGAGACCCTTTATCTCTCCCAGGAATTGCAGCAATTTGTCCCAGGGCAGGATCCCGGCGGTTATGCGGCCGTCCGGAGGCGGCAGGATAAATTGATTTCGATTCGAAATGAAATAATTTCCACAGGATATCTTTCCCGTCTGATAAATGAATTGGGATTATACCAGGATGAGGATATTATCAAAGAAGCCCAGAAAATGAATATTACTCTTCCTGAGGTTTCCGTCCAAAATCTTGTTTATCGCATTCTCATTGAGGATTTACGGGAGAATATCAGGGTCGCCTTTAACGGCCAAAATATCGTAGAGATTACCACCGAATCTAATGACCCGGAATTGTCAATGAATTTCGCCACCCGGTTGGCTGAGATTTTTAAAGACGAGCAACTTAAACGAGAACTCAGCGGCGTCCGAGGCGCTCTCGATTTTACCGATGAACAGCTGGCTATATATCAGAAAAATTTATCTGACGCAGAGGGTCGCAAAACCGAATTTGAAGCCGAGTATTTGCAGAATCAACTTGATGAATCAGTCACGGCCGATACTAATATCCGGGCAATTATGGCTGATATTGATAATATCGAGCTTGTCATTGATGAAAACATCAGGAACCAGACTCGAGTCCGGAAGGCTTTGAACAAATATAAAAAATCTGAGCTGAAGTTAAATCACGGGGATAAATATAGTAATCTCAAAAATGAGATTTTTGACAACTCCGGGCGTGTGGCTGATTTTATGTCCAAATATATCTGGTCGGACCCCAAAGTATTGAATGCCAACCTGGCCATCAACCGCAAGCTCCGTGAAGTTGACGATTTAATAGTCCTGGCCGTGGATGAGCAGTTTTCCGAAGCTCCCGATGAAGACAACTCATCTTTGAAAGAATTTTTCTCGCTTCAATTTCAGGAAATGGTGTTGAGGCAAAAATTAAATGATTTCGAGGTATCACTTTCTATCTTACGCGATCGTATCGCCCGCGAACCGGAATATGAGATTCAGTTAAGCAATCTTACCAATGACGTTCAATCGGCTCGGGATATTTATGAAACTTTCAAAAATCAGCTGACTGGATCGGAAATATCGCAATCATTAATGCGAGGCGGCGCGGAATCAAGATATCGTGTCATGGAGCCGGCGTCAATGCCATTGGAGCCCGTCAAGCCCGATCGCCTCAAATTATCCCTGATGGGTATGGTGCTGGGTTTGATCATTGGAGGCGCCGCAGCGATTCTGGCGGAATTGTTTGATCATTCTTTCAGAAAAATCGAAGATGTGGAAGAAATCTTAAAAGCCCCGGTATTGGCCAGCATCCCAAACATTCCCTCAATCAGAGGAAAAATAAAAGCCGGTTAATTTTTTTATGCCAGCAATTATTCCCGGCCATTTGGGCATGCGATTCAGGAACGATTTATGAATGCATTTATCTTCCTGAACGGTTATTATCATAAAAACGATTCCGGTCTTGTCAGGAAAATCCTGAGAATTTCCAGAGGCAAAAGGAAAATAATAGCCGTAGATGGCGGAATCGCTTTTCTGCAAAAAATAAAAATCAAACCGGATATTTGGCTTAGCGACCTGGATTCAGCCCCTCGGATAAAGAAGGGATTTCTCAGGGACGTTGAAATCAAAATCTATCCCTCTGAAAAAGATAAAACCGATAGCGAATTGGCGCTGGATTACTGCCGAAAACAAAAAACCGCCTTGATAACGATTTTCGGCTGGTATGATCGAGCTTATGAAACCGATCACCTGATGGGAAACATATTGCTGCCTTTAAATAATGCAAGTATTAAATCCGGAATGAGAATTAAATTCATTGATAGCAAACAGGAAATAATCGCCTTATGCAATGATAAGATTATGATTTCCGGGCGTAAAAACGAGAGATTATCGATAGTTCCGGTCTCAAGCCGAGTAATACTATCCGTGAAAGGCGTGAAATATGGCGCAAAGAATCAGACTCTCAGATTAGGCCGAACGCTGTCTCTGCGTAACGAAATAACGTCGAATCGCGTCGCGGTTTCAATCAAAGGCAAAGCTCTTCTAATTATCAAAAAGTGAGAAATTATTGCAATTTATTGAATAATTCTCTTGTCCTCAAAATTTCATTATCGTAAAATATTACGGAGAAGCTATGGAAGGTGCAAAGGAGCGCGATTCTTGTCCATGATTATCAAATCTGCCGGAAAAACCGATATCGGTCTGGTCAGGAAACTAAACGAAGATTCCATCAGATTGGCTCCTTCCGCAAATCTATTCATTGTCTGTGACGGTATGGGGGGCCATAATGCAGGAGAGGTGGCATCGGCAACTGCTTGCGATATCGTTAAGGGTCTATACTGTAATCATTATACCGACCTTCTCAAAGATGATCGCCTAAAACTGCCGCGTATCTTTCCCCCGTCAACCGATGTTTTGACCAAGGCGGTGAGAATCGCTAATCACTGGATTTATAAGAAAGCGTCCGATAATTCCGCCCTGACCGGGATGGGAACAACCATTGTCGCCGTAGTGATCGAAGAAGATATCATTACTATCCTCCACGCCGGGGATAGCCGCATATACAAATTTGCCAATAAAAAGCTAACCCCTTTGACAATCGATCATAGCTGGGCGGCTGAGCTGGAACAGAATGAAAATATATCGACCGAAGAGGCCAAAAATCTCGTTAATCGAAACGTTATCACTCGGGCACTGGGCGTCAAAGTGTCGGTTGACATTGATGTCGCCGTACGCAAAATCGTTGAAAATGAAATTTATATTTTATGTAGTGACGGCCTGTGTGGATTCGTTGACGACGGCGATATTCGTGATGTCACGGCAGCGTGCAATGAGGATATCGATAAAATCTGCGATGACCTGGTTCAGCTCGCCAATGACCGCGGCGGCTCGGACAATGTCAGCGTTGTCGCAATAAAGATAACCGGCAAAGTCGATTCCTCGTACCTGCCGGAACTCGATACCGTAACTGTTGGGGGTGAATCCGAAAATTATTATGAAGTCGAAGAAGAATGGGCGGTAAAGGGCGCCGAGACTTCGGGCGATACCGAGGAAACGGTCATTATACCTAAGAAAAAAGGCGTCTCGTATCTGGCCGCTATTTTCGTAATAATTGTATTAGTCGCAATTTTTTATATAATCTTCAAGAATTGATTTTCAAGCATTTTCGATTAAGCGTTTTTGTTTGACAATTTCATTCCGATTAGTATATTAAACGCCTGAAAATATATATTATATGCGCCCATAGCTCAATTGGATAGAGCGTCTGGCTACGGACCAGAAGGTTGGGGGTTCAAATCCTCCTGGGCGTATTTTTTATTTGCCTTTTATGAGTTTTTCCGCCTCGCCCGTCATCGGAACAAATCTCACCG
Organism: Candidatus Zixiibacteriota bacterium; assembly: GCA_036480375.1. Classification (NCBI taxonomy): domain Bacteria; kingdom Pseudomonadati; phylum Candidatus Zixiibacteriota; species Candidatus Zixiibacteriota bacterium. The sequence goes on along the minus strand of JAZGGI010000024.1, from coordinate 144,073 downwards.
GTATAATATCCTGTTGAATTATTTTCCCGTCTTCTTTTTTCAATAGTACCAGTTCCTGACTATTTTCGCCGACAGGAATAACCATCCGCCCGCCCTCTTTTAGCTGCTCGATTAGAGGCTCCGGGATATCCGAAGGAGCGCAGGTTACAATAATGGCATCAAACGGGGCTACCTCCGGCCAGCCTTTATATCCGTCTCCGGCTCGAACAAAGATATTGTTATACCCCAGTGAAATTAGAAGTGAATCGGCTGAATGCGCCAACAGCTCTATAATTTCAATTGTATAAACCTCCGAGGCCAATTCAGCCAAAACCGCCGCCTGATAACCCGATCCAGTTCCGATTTCAAGGACTTTATCTGTGGCCTTCAATTGAAGCAACTCCGTCATCAAGGCAACAATATAAGGCTGGGAAATAGTCTGGTTATTCCCAATCGGAAGCGGTGAATCTATATAGGAAAAAGCGCGATATCGAGGGGGCACGAAAAGATGCCGCGGTACTCGTCTAAGAGCCTCAAGAATAGTTGAATCGGATATTCCTCGGGCCGCAATTTGAGTACGAACCATTTCGCGGCGTTCTGGTTCATAATTATTTTTTGATTTCTCGGTTGCCTGACAACTCAATACCGGCGCCAAAATCACCGCCGGGAACAAAACGAGACAAATATTAAATCTCAATAATCGCATACTTTTAATAAGTAAATTCCGCAATTGCGACTTGTCAAGAGATATTCTCATTCGGAGAGGATGCGGAATGTGACGAAATCAGCTTGGCGACCGGTGCATATTGTCTTATAATATCGGCTTAAGGAATTAGGACATTGAAAGAGAGGATGAAGTTATGAGTAACAAAGCGCGGATTATTTCGCAAATATTCGCCATCGCGATTATTTCCTTATTCATTGCCGGATATATCGGATGCGGGAAAACAGAGTATCAACCGCCTGTTGCGCAAAAAATTGCCAAAAAACTCATCTACCATAATGATACCATTATTGACAATTATTACTGGCTTCGGGAGCGAGATAGCGAGGATGTTCTCAATTATCTGAGGGCGGAAAACACTTACAAAGATTCGGTCATGAAGCATACCGAGCCGTTTCAGGAACAACTCTTCGAAGAAATAAAAAGCCGCATGAAAGAGACCGATCTAACCGTTCCGGTCAAAAGAGATTCGTTTTATTATTATTCGCGTACGGAGGAGGGGAAGCAATACAATATCTATTGCCGCAAACTCTATTCTCTGGAAGCCCCGGAAGAGGTAATCCTCGATGTAAACCGGTTGGCTGAGGGATATGACACTTACTATCTGGGCAGTAATTCGATAAGTCCCGATCATAAATTATTGGCTTACACGGTGGACACTACGGGAAGAGAGCAATATACGATTTATGCAAAAATTCTGGAAACGGGCGAAATTCTTCCGGATACTATCCATGCTACCGACGGTAAAGTCGTCTGGGCTAATGACAGCAAAACCCTTTTTTATACAACCCTCGATGACATTGAACGTCCATATAAACTCTTCCGGCATGTCCTGGGAATAAAAACCAAAAACGACGTATTGGTTTATCATGAAAAGGACAGGGCTTTCGACCTTTATATCCACAAATCATCCGATAAGAAATACCTGCTAATGGTTTTGGAGGCGATTGGATCCACTGAATATCGATTCCTCCGGGCCGACCGTCCAACCGGAAAATTCAGAATATTCAAAAGTCGGGTTGCTGATGTTGAGTATGAAATCGATCATCGCGACAATTTCTTCTATATCCGGACAAATGAGGAAGCCCAAAATTTCAAATTAATGAAAACGCCTGACAACAACATTTCCGTTTCTAATTGGAGCGTACTAATCGAGCATCGAGATTCGACTCTGTTAACAGGTTTTAACCTATTTCAGGATTACCTGGTATTGTACGAGAAAGAAAACGCCCTGCGCCAAATCCGGATTATAAATTTTAATGACAATATATCGCATTACATTGAATTTCCCGAATCGATTTATACCGTTTATGGCACCGGCAATCATGAATTCGATACCGACGTGCTGCGAGTCAGCTATTCTTCGATGATAACTCCCAAAACCATTTTCGACTACAACATGAAATCACGCGAAAAGACTCTGAAAAAACAGGAAGAGATCGTTGGCGGATATGATAAATCGGAATATGTCACTGAAAGATTATACGCCGAAGCCAATGACGGTATCAAGGTTCCGATTACATTAGTGTACAAAAAAGGCATGATAGAGAATGGTCCCGCGCCGCTGTATCTTTATGGATATGGTTCATACGGCTTCGGACGTGAGCCTTATTTCAGCAAAACTCGTCTGACTCTTCTCAATCGAGGTATCGTTTACGCAACGGGTCATATCCGAGGCGGCAACGACATGGGCCGATGGTGGTATGAAGATGGAAAGTATCTAAAAAAGAAAAATACTTTTTCGGATTTTATCGCCTGCGCCGAACATCTAATATCCGAAGGATACACGTCGCCTGAAAAATTAATTATTGGCGGTGGCAGCGCCGGAGGGCTTTTGATCGGAGCGGTGGTAAACATGCGCCCGGGATTGTTCAAAGCCGCCATTGCCAAAGTGCCCTTCGTCGATGTTATCAATACCATGATGGACCCGACCATTCCGCTGACCGTCAACGAATACACCGAATGGGGAAATCCCAACGAAATCGAATATTATGATTACATGAAATCATACTCACCGTATGATAACGTTTCCGCCCAGGCTTACCCTAATATGCTGATAACCGCCGGGCTTTATGACCCCCGGGTTCAATACTGGGAGCCGGCCAAATGGACGGCCAAACTGCGGGCGACAAAAACGGACAACAACATCATAATTTTAAAAACGAATATGAAATCCGGTCATGGCGGCTATTCCGGCCGCTACGATCGCATTCGCGATATAGCTTTTGAATACGCCTATATTTTGGATATTCTGGAAATGAACTAAAAAAGTATGCGATGGGGGTAAGCCTCGCCTACCCCTTTCTCATGACAAACATATTTCTCCCGGTTCCCTCAACCCCCAAATCTTTTTCGACATCATACATTTCAATATCTTTAAAACCGATATCTTCAAGCATCGCGAGAACTTCTTCCGGCGGATAATATCTCTGCGTCAAATGCAAATCGGTTCGCCGCCAGATGCTGTCAATCAATCTGAAGAATGCCGAATCAATAGTCGCAATTTTGCTGTCTTCGTTATAGAGAAATTTAATGACAAGAGCGCAGTCATCATCAACCTTACCGTGTGATTCACCTTTCCAGTATTTATGATATCCTTCAAGATTATTGAGATCAAAAAGAAAATATCCCCCGGGTTTTATTGCGTTGTAGGCGTTTGTAAATGTACGGCGCAGTTCATCTATCGACATGATATGATTGAAGCTATCGCAGGTCGACGTTGCGGCATCAAAGACAGGCTCAAACTCAAATTCCTGGGCATCGACAATTTGAAACTCACTCGTCGGCGAATTTTCCCGGGAATACCTAATCATTTCATCCGATCCGTCTATACCCGTTACCACAAAACCCTTCTCGGTCATCATCTTGGCCAAATGCCCGTTGCCACAACATATATCGAGAATGCGGTTGGATGGTTTTAGTTTCGAAAGTAAATGATCTTCAATTGTTCCAAATATTTGTCTAATCAATCTTTCCGACCAAAAGCGATTATAGAACCATGCAAAATCATTGTAATCGTTGTAGCGATTCATTTCTGTCATTCTTGTCTCCTCTGCGAACGCTGATGCAGTTAATGTATTCTTGACGTACACAATTGTCAAATTGATTAACCCGCTTGCCAAAATTAATTGATTATGGTACTTTATTCTGACAATATGGTGAGAATTTTATGGCGATAATTATTCATTATCTATCTATTTCATTAGCGGCCATTATTTTTTTAATGTTTGTCGTCACCTCAATCCGTGAAAAAAGACCAAGAGCGGCTATTATCAGTTTTACTTTCGCAATCATAATAATCGCGACCGGGATCATAATTATTAATGTAGCAGAATCAAATTCTTTGGCTTTATATGTTTTCCCGGCTTTCTTGATTGTCGTTTTTCTGATATTCTTTGTACCGACTGGGACCGGTCGAAGAATAGAAATTACGGACAATGCGGAAAAGGTTGATGAACGCGATACGATGTTTGCCCGGGCCGGATACAAACCCGGAACGACCAAATACGATTCATACTATAAACGGCATCCTGAACTAAAAGATGCCGATGATAACCTGCGTAAACTTCCCGGTTTATTATCTCCCGACAGTAAATATTATGATGCCATCCGAGCCGAACATATAGAAGCAATTTTCAAGACTATCGCTTCCATGACAGCAAGCGTGGATGGTGATATTTCAAAGAATAAAATTATCGAATCCCCTGAGAAATTCACTCATAAGATAAAAAATTTAGTAATGCAATTGGACGCCGTTGAAACCGGCGTCGCGAAGTTGCGGCAAAACCATGTTTATTCTCACGTCGGATGCGGCCCGGAACCGTATGGCTCGGGGATTAAAAATAGACACCAAAATGTAATAGTTTTTTCGGTTGAAATGAATTATGAAAAAGTCGAAGAGGCTCCCCGGATTGACATCACTGAAGAAACAGCGCGAGGATATCTAAAAGCGGCCGTGATTTCAATTTCTCTGGCCCGCCACGTCAGGGATATGGGCTATCCGGCCCGGGCGCATATCTCCGACAGTAATTATCAAATTATGCTTCCGCCGGTCGCCTATGATGCCGGGATTGGTGAAATTGGCCGCCACGGCTATATCATTTCGCCAACTTATGGATCACGAATACGACTCGGGGCCGTCACAACCAATTTACCGTTGGAAATTGATAACCCCATTAATTTTGGCGTTCAGGATTTCTGCGATCGATGCAAAAGATGCGCCGTAAATTGCCCTTCGGCTGCGATACCCGACTGCGCCCCGGAAACCATTCGCGGAGTTAGAAAATGGCCGTTAAATATCGAAGCCTGCTTTAAATACTGGTGCTCCATTGGCACCGATTGCGGGCTGTGTATGAAAGTGTGTCCGTATTCGCATCCGCCGTCATTAATACATAATCTCGTCAGGGTTGGCATTAAAAATTCGGCCATCGCGCGCAAGATTTCGGTGTACGGTGAGGATTTATTCTATGGTAAAAGGGTGCCCTTTCAAAAAATGAACAATCTCTGATATTTTTCGTCATTTAAAGTAACAACATTTCTGGGAAATAAATAATGGAGGAGATTATCATGAGACAGTCTATCATACAGGTCGATTCATTTACCGATAAACCTTTCGCGGGAAATCCTGCCGGCGTTTGTTTTCTCGATGGTCCGGCCAAAGAGAGCTGGATGCGGTCGGTGGCCAGCGAGATGAATCTGTCCGAGACCGCCTTTTTTTACAAACAGGGAAAAGATTATAACTATAATCTGCGCTGGTTTACTCCTGTTGCCGAGGTGGAAATGTGCGGACATGCCACACTGGCGTCGGCCCATGTTTTATTCAAAGACAATCATGTACCGCATGACAATCGGATTACATTCCATACGCTAAGCGGCCCGCTTTACGCTTCACTTAATGGGGAGTGGATTGAGTTGAATTTTCCTGCGAAAATCCCCAGAGAGGAATCAATCCCGGAGAATCTTGAAAGTGCTTTAGGATTTAAACCCTCATATTTCGCGAAAGCTGGTGAAGACTGCATGGCAGTATGCGATTCCGAGGATACAATCCGAAATCTCACACCAAATATATCGGCCATTGAAAAACTCCCGACGCGCGGACTGATCGTGACCGCCCGGGGTAGCGGCGATTATAACTTCATTTCTCGCTTTTTCGCACCGGCGGTAGGAATCCCCGAAGACCCCGTTACCGGTTCAGCCCATTGCGTCCTGGCGCCCTATTGGATGAATGTATTGGGGAAAACGGAAATGGTCGGTTATCAGGCTTCACCTCGAGGAGGCGCGGTTCGCGTCCGGGTAGAAGATGATCGAGTAATTTTGGCAGGCAAGGCCGTAATTGTTATCAGAGGTGAATTGTATACCTAATTCCGGAAAGAAATTAAATTTCGCTTAAGGTAATTCTCTGGCATAAGAAATCGTCCGCTTGAATACCTGTTCCAGGTTTTTACAATATAGGTCGCTTTCGATTGAGGGAAATGAATTATTCATACTATACCATTCCGCGGTCACTTGGCCGTCAACGGGGTCAACGATGACATCGACGTAATTTGCCGCTGGATTGAATAAAAATTTAATCTGATTAATTTTTATGCCGACCTCAAATAGGTTCTTCAAAATACCCTCATAACTTTCTTCATGGGTGGCGACCAGTGTCACCGACAGGCTGTCAATTTCATAGTTGTAAATATCGAAATAGAGAATGCGTTGCAGCAGACGGCCCAATAGATTTTGACTATCATCGCCAAAGATGAACCGCGAATCCTCAGATTCATAAGAAATATCGGTTGGCGAAATATGGGCCAGATACGAAAATTTCCCGGGAAATGAAATCGCGACAGCGGTACAGGTCGATACGCCTTTAGTTTTCGCCGTCTGTCCCGGTCGTACGCCAACAAACTCATTCATGTCAACCTTTTGCGACGACAATATTCGCGGAATGGATATTTCTTTGGGACCGGCCGCGTTTTTAATTGATGTTATCAGGTTATCGTAAATTTCCTTTGAGACTTGGCGGTAATATTCAGTTAAAACTTCGGCCTCGTCTATCTCCGCAATGATAATCCAGTCAGTGCCGAGTAGGTCAAATATCTCAAAAGAACTGAAGACGGGTACATTGCGATAGTCGGCAATTATTTTGTTCCCATGTTTTTCTCTAAGAGCTGTATTGATGGCCTCGGTCCGGATTTTCTTGCGAAGTACGGTTTGGCCCTTTATAAATCGAGACTCGGACAGCATAACGTTTTTACTATTGACGAGATACACTTCGCCGGTCCGTCCCATTCCCTGACGGTTGGTTAAAATTGCGTTAACGCGATTTATCGGTTCCTGAAAAACGAGCCAACCCGCGCCGGACGTCCCAATATTAACCGGAGTAACCATAAATGCCGCGGGCTCATCCGAAGGACAATAATGCTCATAATCTATAAAGGAAGATGAGTTTATAGATTTCAAGCTTTTGGCTAGTTTAACCGGCAGAGTATCGGAGATCAAAGTCGTTTTATAATCGGATTCCTGCCTGATGCTATGGAATACAAATCCCGTCGTATCAAGAAATAATAAATCATAAAACTCGCCATAATGTTCAACAAAATGTTTATCGAGGTTGTACTCAAGATTCGAATTTATACTCCACTTCCGCCCCTGATTATAATATTCAAGAAATATATCAATCAGCCGGGGATCATTGGCGGCCCGTCCGGCGATTTGAAATTGACTTTGAAAATGATCAAGGATTTCATTCTTATTTTCAATTCTTATAGATTCTAAAAGAGAAAAGGTATTGTCCCTGAATGATTTCGTCTCGCTTTTCGTACAGCCCAAATTTAAGCCGAGAAATACGGAAATCAATAGGATTAAAGGGCTGCGAAAATTATAAAGGTCTGGACTGTGCGTTTTTGTCAATTTTATCCCCGTCCTCAAAAAAATAATTTATAATATGTATCAATAATATCGGCGGATATTTAAATTCTATAAACAATTGATAGAGGGCAAGATTATTACGCTCAAGAATAATGGGAATTTTCTTATTGAAAGTCGAATAATTAACCGATTAGCTCTTTGACCTTCTTAAGAAGCTCATCCCGATCAACCGGTTTATCAAAATAACCCTGCGGTGGATTTACTTTTTTGGAACGCTCCAAAAAACGCTTAAAATCACTTGATACTCCAGTTATTATTATGATCGGGATATTGACGGTCGCCGGCGTTTCCTGCAGATTTCTTATCGCCTTGATTCCGGATTCATTATCCATACTTATGTCAAGAGTGATAAGGGAAACACTTTCGGTCCTGGCCAGCTCGAAACCTTTTTGCCCATCTTCGGCTGTAATTGTGTCGTAACCGTTATCTTCAAAAAATGTGGTCAGCCAATCTCTCTGATCGGCTTCATCCTCTACAATCAGAATCTTTTTTTTATCTGACATCTCATTATCCTCCCAAGTATATATTATACTCTATGCCCTGCAATCAATCAATATCTTTATACGATTTTTAAGGTTGGTGATCAAAAATTTAAGGTTTATTAGTAGACTGGGAGTCTTCAGATTCATTACTCGCGGCGGAATCGACATGGTCCCGAGGCATGACGATAGATATTTTCGTACCCACCCCCGGCTCCGACTCGATCTCGATATTACTTCCGTGAGATTGGGCGATTTTATTGGCGATAAAGAGTCCCAGTCCGGTACCGCCGGATCCTTTGGATGAGAAAAATAGTGTAAAAGCCTTTTCGCGAGTCTCCTGATCCATACCGATACCGTTATCGGAAATCTCAAATCTTATTTCTTCGGAATCACCTGTGATATTTATCATTACTTCATGGTTCTCTTTTTGCTTATCAACCCGGCAAGCATCAAAAGAATTATCAATCAGATTTATGAGCATAGAACGAATCGCATTGCTATCGGCCTTAAACGTGTCATTATCCAGAATAATTTCTTTAGAAAAATCAATTTTGAGGCTTTCGGCCTTGGGTTTCATAACCGAATAAATTTCTTCGATAATTTCACTGAGCCTAAGCTCCGACCATTCAGGTTCGCGATCCTTGGCATAATACAGGATATCCAGCACGGTGCTGCGAATCCGGTCAACATTTCGCAGAACCATCTCCCAGCCTTTGTCGATGCGGTCCCGGTCCTCTTTCTGCATTCCGGTATTAACCAGGTAAATACCTCCGTCCATGCCGTTGAGAAGGCCTTTGAGATCGTGTGAGATGGTACTGATTATCATCCCGACCGAGGATAACTTAGTCTGCAGTTCCCGAATCTGGGTAATATCGGTGGACATCTCGATAACGCTTTCAATCTCGCCATCATCATTATAAATCGGTGCCGTCATTACCATAACATTCATTTGCCGGCCATCGCGGGCGACTACAACCTCTTCATGTAAATGAACTTTACCGCTGTCAAATGTTTTCAGGACCGCACATGGATGACAGGCTTTGTCCCGATGCTTGTAAACCTCATAACATTTACAGCCATAAAACGTCCCGAATGCTTCACGATGCAAACGATTGGCTTCGACGATGCGGAGATTGCGATCCTGTATGGAGATAAAGCAGGGGACTTCCTCAAAAAGCAGGCGGTACTTTTCCTGGCTGTTTTTAAGTTGCTTTTGAAGCATTTTTATCTCGGTGATATTGGTTGACATTTCCATCACCGAAGTAATTTTTCCGTCTTCATCATGTATGGGTGTCGCATAAACGATTACGGAAACTTCCCGACCGTCCAGGGTTTTGACCAATTCCTCGCTGCGGTGCCTTTTACCGTCCAAAAAAGTTCTTTCAACCGGACAGTCCTCGCATTTTTCCGGGCGTTTCTTATATATCTGATAGCAATAACGGCCCCTAAAATCTCCAAAATTCTTAACGAAATTTTCGTTGGCATCAATAATCTTAAAATCGCGATCCTGAATCGTAAGATAGCAGGGTAACGCCTTAAAATAAGTCTTATATAGATTATCCATACCCACTTCTCGATTCCAAGGGCCGTTATATCCGATTGTCTATTTATGCATAGTATCTAATATCTTACGAACATTAAAGAGCAACGTCTCCTCCGTAATCGGTTTATCAACGTAACCATCCGGCGGTTTCACTGTTCGCTCGTAAATCAAACGACGTAATTCCGGTTTGCCGGTAATAATGCAAACCATCATGCCCCTTAATTCCGGATCTTTGCGAATCGATTCAAAGACATCAGAACCCGATTGACCGGGCATACTCAAATCCAAAGTAATCAAATCCGGCTTTTCACGGCGCGCGGTTTCAAGCGCTTCTTCACCGGTGTAAGCCTTTATTACTTTGGCACCGTTATCTTCAAGGAGCGTTGATGCAAATGTAACAAAATCAGGCTCGTCGTCAACAACAAGAATCGTAAATCCCGCCAGTTTTCCTTCAATCGCCGCTTCTTCCGGAGGCACGATAACAGGTTCTTCAACCTTTTCGATCACGAGGGCATTGGCCACCAGGTTAACCAATTGGGTGACTTTCATATCAAGTTTGTAATGCTTGATACAATCGGCCAATCCATCGACGCAGTTGTGACAGGAAGTTACGACATACTTGGCTCCGGTTGCCGTCATCTGATCAGCCTTGATCTTGGCCGATTTCAAACGCATCGGCGTGTATTCCGACATCGACATGGCCCCGCCGCCGCCGGTACAGCAATAATTTTCGGCCCGATTGGGATACATTTCCCGGATATCTTCACAGACCAAATTCATAAGTTCGCGAGGTTCTTCAAACAATCCGCAACTTCTGGCATTATTGCAGGAATCATGAAAAGTAACCGGCTCCGGATTTTTAGATTTGTCAACTTTAATTCGGCCTTCTTTTATATATCTCAGCATTGTTATAACTGAGCTTTCCATCACGTAATTAACATCGCGCTTAGCCCAGTTGGGCCCCTCACAGCGAGTCGATCGATAACCGTGACCGCATTCGGAAATTACCAGCTTCTTTCCCTCAAGTTCTTCTACTTTTTCATAAAGACGTCGGGCAACGGCTCCGCCCAAATCATCATCGCCGGAAAATAGGCCAAAGTTAGTCATGTCCCAGCTGTCTGACGGCATCGTCCAGTCTTCGCCGGCTTCATTAAATATCAAGGCCGCGTCGCTGATCGTACGCGGGTCGTATTTTACTTCACGAGGGTTTATCGAATATACAACATCGGCGTTCTTTTTATCAATCGGAATTCCGGGATAAGTATCACCGTGCTCCATCTGTAGCTCTTCGGTTAGCCATTCCAGGGTATCGATATAATCCTCTTTGAGAACCCCCATCTGATTACCCAGTTCCCATTGGTCTTTACTAACCACGGCTACGCCCTCGGGCATAATCCCGACGGACACCAATAGCCCGCGAGCCATACGATTAAACGTCGCATAATCGACGCCCATGGGACAGTTAATGGTGCAGCGACGGCAATTAGTACATTTGCCAAAGACCGTATCTTTTAACTCTTCCAAATCATCATCGGTGTAAACCGATTTAGCGTGGACCCACCAGGGTATCACCCGACCGGTCCAGTCAAAATGTCTCTTGAATATCGAGCGAATTTTATCAGCTTTATAGGCGGGAGCGAAAGTGGGATCGCCAGGATTGGCCAGAACATAATGGCAGGCTTCGGTACAATTGCCGCAATGAACGCAGGCTATCAATGAACTGGTTATCTGGCGGTTGAGTTTTTTACCCATCCGCTCCAAAACTTTTTTGGCTTTGTGTGATCTATTATTTTCAGACATATCCATCTCCAGTTTTCATTATCAATATATTATCCGCTTTGCTCTTCGTTCATGACGAACGGCGCATCGGATATACTCCCCGTCGCCCTAACGTCTTTCCAAGATAGTAACGAGTAAACGGATAATACAGATAATGCGAAATCTTGGAAAACGGAACGTAAACTAAGAAAAAGGCCGTTTGGTAAAAGTAAATCATCATCAGAGTCTCGCCGCCCGAAATATCATTGGGCACGGCTAAAAAGGCAAAGGCAAACCAGATTGTCAAAAACCACAATGAAAAATGATCATCGGGAGTTGATATCGCCCGAATATATTTGCTTCCGACCCGCCGAATAATTCTCATCAATCCGACAATAAACGCCGCTCCGATTATAATCTGAAGCGCGGGGATGACCCCTGTAATCATCAGGAAATTCGGCAGATACGGAATAATAAACGACAGCGCGATAGCCACCGTAACTCCCAGGTGAAAGATTACAAATTGTAAATACAAAAAGAGCTTGGTGCGCGTACTTTCCATCGCCCATGGCATGGCGACATTCGCCCAGGAGTATATAATACTCTTGCGAGGCTTTAGCATACCAATGCCCGTGGGCGCCTGCCGTTCCTTGCCCGCCATAAATCGGGTCAGCCAGAATAACCGAATAATATAGACAAGGGCCATGAAGACCAGGGCTATCTCCTGTAGAGTATGCTCGGCAAAATGTAATTGACTACTCATATTGAATCCCTACCCTCCCATCTTCCTTAATTGATTCTGGCACGCCTGATATTCCCGTCTGTCATTGGCGCAAACAACGATATCTTTGATTTTCGGATTATTGGAGAGATATTCCTTAACCGCTTTCAGTGTGATTTCGGCGCTAACATCAATTGGAACGCCATAAAACCCCGATCCCATTGGAGGAAAAGCGATGCTATTGATCCCTTTTTCTTCCGCGGCGCTGAGAGTTTTGGCAATCGTTTGTTCGAGCTTCTCATTTAAATCTTCTTCCTGAAAACGAGGGCCAACGGCATGAACAATATAATTCATTTCCAAATCCCCAGCCCCCGATACATAAACATCAGTAGTTTCAAGAGACCCTTTATCTTTTAGCTCTTCCTGGATCGAAGGACCACCCCGGATGCTAATCGCCCCGCCAAATCCAGAACCCAGATTCAAGTCATGACGGGCATAATATACGAATGAATCAATCTTAAGGAGAGTAATATCATCTTGAATTAGACGAATAGTACCCCCGTTGATAGACAACGTGTCACTCATTTATCCCTCCCAATTTATTTATATTTAATTACAGAAAAGCCTCCGGTATAAACCGTCGGCGATCTGTAATCGCCCTATAACTTATTCTCAAAATGAGTCAGAAGATAATACTCACATTCTTCGCAGCTATCTTTACAATATAATTTCAGATGGCCAAATTCTTTGGGAATATGCTTCATCTCATAACATCTTTGCGAACGGCTGCGATAAGCAATGCAATGTTGGCAGTTTTCATTGAGTCCGCTCGACTTGGCAAAAAATTCCCAGCAATATTGAAAGGAATCATTTCTGTCCGGATGAAGCTCTTTTGACTTTTTCAAAAGTCGATCATCGGGCAACATCTTTTCAATCGCCTCAGCAGGAATTCGAGAATGACCTCCTGGAGTTCGATATGAAGCTATCTTTCCCGCCTTGACCCACTTAAGAACCGTGTCAGGCGCCACCGAAAGAAGTCTGGCGACTTCAGATGTTGTAAAATGCCTTTTACCCATAATGAATGGCTATTCTGATTTTTCTGACTATTATCGGAATCAATCGTATTCATCTTGATTTGTCAAGCCCTTTTTGAGAAATATTTCACAAACTTTACGCCTAACTTACTGTATAGCAATACATATTATTATCAAAAACCTGTAAATTGGTATCCTGATTATATTTACCTCGGAAATGTTTTTTATCATTTCTTATAAGAATTTACCGTTAAAATCTATAAACCATAGATACACCAACGGCATCTTTATTGATTTGTCCAATGCCAATGTTGAATTGACTAACTGAAGCCTTTTCCCAATGATCATGACCGGCCGCGATTTTTCCAACAGCCACTCCCAATAATAATCCTATTCCTCCACAGGTTATTGTAAAGAATTCCTTTCGGAACGATATAAAACTATCTTCCTGATTATGGTACTCCGCGGTGCCCCAGATTATCCCTACAACCAGACCGGATAAGGTACAAATTGGCTTTAGCCCGTCCTGAGAAGAATGCCATACATAAATTTCATTAATCGATTCAATCGGGATAACCCGTAATTCCGGATATTTGGCTCCGAAGCGAAAACGGGCATGAACTGTTTTTGCCTTAAACTTAAGATGAGCAGTATCTCTTGGCAATTTAATGATAACATCGGCATATTCAACTTCAGTCAGCGGAATGGTAATTTTCTCGCCGGACTCCAACCTACCGGTTATCGTCTGTTCCGGAGAATCATATCGGGCGCCCGGATAAGCAAAATTGATAAATGTGCTGTCATGTTTCATAACACCATAAATCTGAACTTCCCCTTCCTGTCCAATATGAATTGAATCATTACTTATCTTTATAACCTTGCCCTCAACTATGCTTCTGTCTTCGATTAGTATTTTCACCTTTTGTCCCACCTGCACCGATTTAGGTTTTTTCTTAATCATTGTTGGGACTTGGTGTCGAGCTGAGGCTCCGCTCATCCCAATTACAACCAGCACCAAACTCCAAATCATGGCGCGGATTAATATTTGGTTTTTATTCATTATCTACCTTTCGATATTACAGTTTTATTCAACTGAATATTGCGAAGCAGGATTAACGCCAAACCTCAACAATCCCCGCGTGCGCCCTATGTTGCCGCATAACAAGGGGTTATGAAAATACACATAAAACTGGTCATTGATTTTTGGTGATTATAGAATATTCAAAGAGTGGTTACCGGCTTGGCACTCGCCGGTGTCCGCGTATTATTCGGAGAGGATATCGGAGATTTTTTCTTTTAACTTCACCGCGATTAGTTTATTGGCAATAGGTGTCATATGCCTCATATCCGCTTGATACAATTCATAAGCCGGACGTCCGCTCCGGCGCAAAATCTCTCGGCAATCAATAATTTCAAATCCAGGAGCAGATAATTCTTCTATTCTCAATCCATAATAATCCGGAAACAAACTTCGCCACCGGGGTATATAAGTGTCGGCCTGATGAGGATAAGAGAGGAAAATGATGTGAGTATTTTTGGCGGCCGCGTCTTCGACCAATGCAGTCATTATTTTTTTCAATAGAGCGGCACCCTCTTCATTTCCTCTTGAAAAATGAATTTTCTTCTCGATCATCTCATAGCCATGCCAAAATAACCTCGATATGGGCAAAATTCCGAATTTCTTAAATTCCTCAAACTTTCCGAAATATCCGTCATGTACCTCAAGCCAGCATAATAATTCCGAATTGTCAAGGAGACTGTCAAACATATGACGCGGCGGCAGCGGTATCAAATTCAGTCGCCCGGAATTAATTTCAAAACGGGGTTTTAAAAATGGCATTCCGTGCGCTTCAGGATGACGAAAAGGAATGTATTGATTTATTAGTCCGCCTGTCGGTTCGCGGGGAAGTTCAACTACCAATACTCTGGGTTGAAATTCATATAACTCCTCACGATAAGCCAGATAGGACTGGTCGAGAGAATATCTCATCACACCGAAATTGACGGCCTCGGTAACCGAATCCTCAATCAGGGCCGAGATGCTGTTTTCAACCGAAATCTGAGGTCCTCCGTTAATGAGCGAACTCCCAAGGAATAATATTCGAATCGGCCTGGTCGGTTGCTTCGATACGGTAAAGGTCGTCCGGGCGCCGTATTTGTCGACTTTCCAATTATCATGCTGGCTGTTAGGCCGGTTTTGCCATCCGAGTAATTCATCCGATTGGTTAAAAGGATCTTCGTTGTTTAAAAATATTTCCGTTCGCTCGATAGCATGTTCATGCAGATATAATCTCAGATAATAATGATCAGGGATAATTTGCGGAAGAATAAATACCGTTATCAATTCTGCCGCCATGTATATCATCATCGTATAAAAAACAATCGGAGCCGTCCGTCTTATACTCAATAACTGTTTCCAGACCGGGGTTGAGAGTTTGATATTTTGTTTGTCTGGGCTCACGAATTACCTCAAAACTGGAAATAGATATAAGGGTTGACGAAATCCGGCAGACTGTTCGACAAAAACAGAATCATCGCGACATAAACCACAACCTTGACATATCCCGGCACTCTGTCTTTAATATGTGGCCGGTGTTCCAAAAACCATCCGAAGATATGGTCAATCACAATCGCTCCAAAGGCAACCCATACCAAAAAGGGCACCTCAATTGTCCCGCTGCCGCTTCCCAGGACTATCCCTTTGGTATAATTCCAGGCAGTTGAAAAATCAGGAGAGCGGAATAGAATCCGGGATAAGCATATTGCCAGTTGTGTCAGAATCCAGGCCAGAATAATACCCGTGATGCCGGGATTGTCTTTCCACCGGCCGGTATCTTTGCGCCATTTGCGCCACGTTTGGAATACCGCTATATAAAATCCATGCAATAATCCCCAGGTAACAAAGGTCCATCCGGCTCCATGCCACAAACCACTGACAAACGTTGTTATCGTGATATTGATTAGCGAGCGGCGCAATCCGCGGCGGTTGCCTCCCAGTCCGATATAAACGTAGTCGCGGAAAAAACGGGACATCGTTTTATGCCAGCGTTGCCAGTACTGAGAAATATTCCTCGAAAGATACGGAAAATCAAAATTCTCAGGAATCTTAAATCCCAGCATCTTCGCCGAGCCGATAGCCATGCTCGAATAGCCGGAAAAATCGGCGTAAATCTGGAACGTCCATCCGATTAACGCCAGCCACAGTGTCGCGCCGGAGTATTCGGTCGGATTGGCGAAAGCCGGTTCAACCAGATGCATCGCCAGCGTGTCGGCAATGAACGCTTTTTTGAAAAAACCGAATAGAAAACGCCGGAGTCCCGCTTCAAACTCCTGAGTATTGAAAACACGTTTTGCTTCAAGTTGGAATACGAATTCCCTGGCGCGGACAATCGGCCCGGCAACCAGTTGCGGGAAAAAAGCGACAAAGGCGGCGAAATCAATCAATGATGCGGTCGGTTTAAGCTTTTTGCGATAGATATCGACCGTATAGCTGATCGATTGGAAGGTATAAAACGAAATTCCAACCGGTAAAATAATGTTGGCGGCTGTCCAGGATACATTCCACCCGACTGAATTGGCCAGAGTGATAAAACTATCGGCAAAGAAATTGAAATATTTGAAATATCCCAGCAGACTAAGATTTATTACCAGACTGATAATCAATACTATTTTTCTGCGCAACGCAGAATCGCTTCGGTAAATCATGTGGCCGCTGATATAGTCGGTCAGGGTCGAAATGATAATCAGGCTCAAAAACCGCCAATCCCAGGCGGCGTAAAACAGATAGCTGGCGCCAAGCAGAAATATATTCTGGAAGCGATGCCGCAAATGCCAGTAAACGATAAATACGACGGCAAAGAATATTAAGTATGAAACAGTCGCGAAATTCATAACATATATATACGCCTATTCTACGTATAATTGTGCGATTTTATGGTCTCTCCATTGTTGTTTTAAGTATTTATCGGGTATCGCTTAAATGATAATTTTTTGATGAGCTTATATCAACAGGTTTTTGTCGGGTTTTTTGGCCAATTGGCCTCAGAACCCGACTTACAATGAGTTATCCACATTTTTATTTTTGAAAATTCCTTGTAATTTATTGTTGGGTATTCGATTGCGGGGAATTGGGTTCGTTTTGTCCTTTTACGTGCAAAGGCCTGTTTTTTGGCTGTCGGGGTGGCGACGCCACTTTTTGGCTGTCGCGCGGATGACCTACCGTCGGTTCACCGCTTCGCTAAGGAACCGACGGCACAGAGAGCAACTTCCAAAATGGGTTTGTTTCCTCAGATTAACGTTTTTGGTCATATCAAATCGGTGGTGATTGTGGCATTGCCACCTTATGGCTGTCGCGTGGATGAGCTGGATTTTTGCCATTATTTCTCCCCGGTTCAGAATGTACTGGTTTTCAACTAATTGGAGGTTTTATGAATCAATGGCGGTTTTGTGGGGGAAATGGGGGGGTTGGCAGGAATCCCGCCAAACCGGTCTTTGGCCCGTTCGGCGGGGCCAACGGAAGCTTGGGCAATAAAGCGGATGAATTTAGATGATTCAAAACTATCGAGTGATAAAACTAATCCCAAGTCTGAAGACTTGGGGCACCCTGGCAAGGATCGAACGAGTGAATATTAATATTCTTTATCCCTTGGTTTTTTACCGCTTTTCTCTCAGCAAGATGTGGGGCGCCCGGCTAATCCATCAATTAAGACATTTAGTCGGTGTAATGTCATTAACAACATATCGATATAAGAGCATCACATCAACAATATTGATAAAATCATCATTATTTAAATCGCCTGCATTATCGGGATACATATATTCCCCTTCACAAAAAACAAAAGCAGACAAGTAGGCAACATCATCTAATGCCATTAAACCATCACCATTAATGTCTCCGCACTGAAATGGAGCACCACACTGAACATAAAAACACCCAATTAAAACACCGCATTCGTTATTTGCCAGAGCACAAGGGGAATCACTAGAGATCGAAAAGTCATTATTCTCAATATCGCAAAATAGTGGATCTAAAGATATATTTCCATTTTGTCCCAAATGATGTGATATTTCTGAATCCCAATCATATTGGTTTTCTGAAATATTCGTACAAAAAAATGAAGGATTGTTATAGTCGTCACCTGAAAATGTCATGTATGAAAATGCATATTCTTCATTAAAAGCCAATATACAGTTTTCGAAGATCGGCTTGGCCGAGCTAAATAAGTTTACAGCAGATAGACCTTTATTTTTAACAAAAGTACAATTAATAAAAATGGGACTTGATTGAATACAAGAAACAGCACTTCCCTCAATAGCATCATTATTTACAAAAAGGCAATTTTTGAGAATTGTACTGCAGCCGCCGTATAAAGTCATAGCTCCTCCGTGTGTCGCAACTCTATTATCACTGAATATACAATTTTCAACAGAATAGAAACATCCTCTAATAGCACCTGCCTGATCGGCGTAATTATTTTCAAATATGCAATTTTTTAGTCGAGGAGTCGCGGACAATGTTGATATGGCCCCACCGCTTACGCGGTTGACATTACCATTTCTAAAAGTAAGTCCCTCTATAAGGCAGGTAGAATCAACATTACCTTCGATGTTAAATGCTCGACCATTATTTTCAAGGTCAATTATTGTATTTTCTGCGCCTGAAATGGAGGTGATGTATAATCCATTTGTATTTATTGTAATATTTTTATTTAAGACACCAGTATATATTCCTGGTTGAAATTGGAGAGTATCGCCTTCAATAGCATTTGAAATTGCAACTTCAATACCTTCCTGTGGAGAAATTAATATTATTTTACCATTGCATATTTGAATCAGTGATAATACAATTAGTATGGTCACAGTATAGATTGTTGGGCTTTTCATTTTTTCTCCTGGTAAGTATTAGATATAATATATAAGGCGGTTCATAATTGTCAACGGAAATGTATTGGAAATCAACCTCTTTATCTTGAGGTAGCATAATGTAGACACCTAACCTTCTGTTAATTGTCGAAACCTCCTTCGCTGCGCTCAGGACCTTCGGCAAGGGTTTCGACCTACAAAAGATTGTTAGGGCTTGCCTCTTCTCTACAATTGAAAATAAAAGATTTATCTGTCTATTAAGCCTCTTTCAAATTGCTTGACAAAGTGGGAAAAACTTTTTTTATTGGCAGGTTGTAAAAGGATATTAAGGGTAAACGCGATTTAGCCGATTTTTTTTGTATGGGTTTGTTAAAAATTTCACAATCTCGATTGAATATAATGTCTGTAACGTACAGCGACCCAACATCTTGGGCCAAGACCAAGGAGTAGCCTATGGCAGAGATTAAGCCTGTCGAAAATCAACTCGCGGCCGATGTCATGGTTGTCGGTGGAGGTATCGCCGGCATTACCAGCGCCATCGAAACGGCCGAAACGGGAAAGCAGGTCATTCTTGTGGAAAAATCACCGACGCTGGGAGGACGAGTGGCGGCGATGAATCAGTATTTTCCCAAGCTGTGCCCACCCACCTGCGGAATCGAAATAAATCTCAAACGAATTCGCGCCAGTAACAATATTCGAGTGTTGACGCTGGCCGATATTGAAGATATTTCCGGACAGCCCGGTAAATTGACGGTCACTATCAAACTCAATCCTCGCTTTGTCAACGCAAAGTGCACCTCATGCGGCGAATGCGAAAAAGTTTGCGAAATCGAACGGGATGACGAATTTAATCACGGCATGTCGAAGACCAAGGCGATTTATCAACCGCATATGCTGGCCTATCCCCCGCGCCACGTTGTTGACCCCGAGTACGCTTCGGACGACCGGATGAAAAAGGTCGCCGAGGCGTGCGAGTACGGCGCGATTGATCTGGATATGAAGGAGAAAACGGTTACGGCCGAAGTCGGCGGAATCGTTTGGGCGACCGGATGGAAGCCGTATGATGCGACAAAAATTGATAATCTCGGATTTGGCAAAGTAAAAAATGTTTTGACCAACGTTATGATGGAACGGTTGGCCGTGCCGAACGGCCCGACCGAGGGAAAAATCGTGCGTCCGTCGGATGGCAAGGAAATCAAGACGATCGGGTTTGTGCAATGCGCCGGATCGCGCGATGAGAATCATCTCCCCTACTGCTCGGCTATCTGCTGTATGGCTTCGATGAAACAGGCGACTTATGTGCGCGAGCAATATCCTGAGGCCGATATTCACCTGTTTTATATCGATGTTCGCTCCCCGGGACGGCTCGAGGATTTCTATTTTAAGATGCAGGAAGACGAAAAAATGTATTTCCATCGCGGCAAGGTCGGCAAGGTTACCGAAAATCCGGAAAATGGAAATGTGATTCTGGAAGCGGAAAATACACTAACAGGAAAGATAACTCGAACGGAAGTTGAGATGGCGATTTTGGCGACCGGCATGGTTCCCAACGCAGTCGATAACCCGCCTCCTCTGGATACCAGGCTCGATGATTTTGGATTTATCGCCCCGGATAATGATAACGGCATATATGGCGCCGGAGTCGCCAGCCGTCCTTATGATGTATCCGGAGCCAACATGGACGCGACCGGAGCGGCCCTGAAAGCTCTAACATGCGGGGTGAGGAGATAGGCCATGGAAGCAAAGATCGGAGTTTTCGTTTGTAAAGGTTGTGACATCGGCAAATCCCTCGATGTTGAGAAAATCCTTGGGGCCGGAACCGAGCAGGGCGCGGCGGTATGCAAAGACCATGATTACCTGTGCAGCCCGGAAGGTGTTCAGCTTATTCGCGATGAAATCAAGAACGAAGAATTGAATCGTGTCGTTGTCGGCGCCTGTTCTCCGCGGGTGTTTCCGGAACTGTTTGATTTTGGACCGGATAAATTGACGCATCGGGCTAATTTGCGCGAACAGGTGGCCTGGTGTCAAAAGCCCAATGATGAAGATACGCAGATGCTTGGCGAGGATCAGGTTCGGATGGGCGTGGCGGCGATGAAAGTCGCGGAAGTGCCCGAACCATTCACGGACGATACCTCCAAAGATATCCTTGTTATCGGCGGCGGCATTACCGGAATGACGGCGGCTCGCGCGGCGGCCGATGCCGGACATAAAGTGACACTGGTCGAAAAAGAAGATAAATTGGGCGGCTGGGCGACGAAATTCAAAAAAGTTTTTCCGAAAAATCCGCCTTATCGGCAGCTCGAGGATTCCGGATATAAACAGCTCATCAGCGATGTCAAGGCGCATGAGAATATCGATATTCATCTCGGAACGACTATCGCCAAAACATCGGGACAGCCGGGGATGTTTGAAGTCGATCTCAATAACGGTAATGGCGGCGGGCAGTTGAAGACCGGATCGATTATTCTGGCCACCGGCTGGAAACCATACGAGGCGAAAAAGCTGACCCATCTCGGGTATGGCTCATCGCCGGATATTGTGACTAATATCCGGATGGAAGAGATGGTCTCGCAGGGGGCGATCAACCGGCCGTCGGATGGAAAGCCGGTTGAGAGTGTCGCATTTATTCAGTGCGCCGGGTCGCGCGACCAGGAACATCTCCCCTATTGTTCGGCGGTTTGCTGCCGGGTGTCGTTGAAGCAGGCGATGTATGTGCGCGAGATGTATCCGGATGCTAAAGTGTACGTGATATATAAGGATGTCCGGTCGCCGGCTCAGTTTGAGATGTTTTATGCTCATGCTCAAAACGACGACGGGATTTTCCTGACCAAAGGCGAAATCGCTCAGGTTAAATCAGAAAACGGACAGATTCAGATTGATGTCGAGGAGACTCTGCTGGGCGAGAACATTCGGGTTAATGCTGATATGGTGGTTCTCGCGACAGGCATGGTACCGACGACTAAAGTTGATGAAGTTGCGCCGGTTGTTGAAGGCGAAGCCGCGGAAGGGTCCGAGGGTGAGGAAAAACCTGCCGAAGGCGAGACGGCTGATGGAAAGAAAGAAGCCGCGGGAGCTGAAGAGGGCGCGAAGATCATTAACCTGACTTATCGTCAGGGTACCGATTTACCGACGCTTAAGTACGGTTTTCCGGATTCGCATTTTATCTGTTTCCCATATGAAACGAGAAGAACTGCAATCTATGCGGCCGGAGGGGTTCGGGCGCCGATGGATTTCGGTTCATCGATTAATGACGCTTATGGCGCGGCGATGAAATCGATTCAGGCAGTCAATGCTATCGCTGAAGGTCGTGGGGTTCATCCTCGTTCGGGCGATATAACATACCCGGATTTCAATCTCCAGAAATGTACTCAATGTAAGCGGTGTACGGAAGAGTGTCCATTTGGAACGCTGGATGAAGATGAAAAGGGAACGCCGAAACCCAATCCGTTTCGTTGTCGGCGGTGTGGAATTTGTTTGGGGGCTTGCCCGGAACGAATAATTTCATTTAAGAATTACACCGTTCATATGATTTCATCGATGATTAAGTCGGTTTTTATTCCCGATGAATTTGAAGAAAAACCGCGTATTCTCGCCTTCGTGTGCGAAAATGACGCCATACCGTCTATTGATTTGGCGGGGCTGAAACGTTTGCAATACAACGCCATGGTGCGCATTATTCCTCTGCGGTGCCTGGGTTCGATGAATTCCGTCTGGGTCGGTGACGCCCTGTCGGTCGGTTTCGACGGCGTTTTGCTGATTGGCTGTCGGCGCGGTGATGATTATCAATGTCACTTTATCCGCGGCAGCGAACTGGCCAATACCCGAATGGAGAATGTCCGCGAGAAACTTCAACAATTGGTGCTCGAAGAAGACCGCGTTCAAATTCATGAGCTGGCTCTTTCCGATTATCATAAGATTCCAAAAATATTTGATGACTTTTTGGAGACTATGGAAGAGGTTGGTCCCAATCCATATAAAGGCATGTAATTGGCAAACCAGGACTATAAAGAGTCACATTTCTTTTCGCCCTTCGAAAATTCTTTGGAGGGCGATTTTCAATATGCGGATTTGCGGATAAAAGCGAGCCATAAATAATTATACCATCTTTTTGATTTTTGTTGGAATTTCAAGACTCAAATAAAGGTCGGCAAAAAACTCCCATATTTTTCATAATACAATGATTAATAACGTCTTATAATAGCCATGCGGCTATAAAATTAATAATTTCGGTGGCCTGATCATTTTTAAAGATAATGAAATATTTCACAAAATCTGCTTGACTTGCTGGCCGGATTTGGGTTATATTGTTTGATGAAGAAAAGTTAATTTTTAGTTTTTTTGTCCTGTTTTGGATAAAAATGTCCGATATTGTGAAAAAAAGCACAATCTCGGATTTGAGGAAATTATGGGTGGGAAATAGAAACTTTTTTATACTGTCCAATAACATAAGTAGATAAGGAGTCATAATGGCGGATCAAATCCCCAACACCCCAAAATTGGACGAACTCGAGAAGGGGCCCTGGCCTAGTTTTGTAAAAGAGATCAAGATGGCTGCCAAAAACAGCCCTATGGCCCGCGACCTGCTCGGAGTTTTAGAACTGTCCTACAATGAGAAAATCGGCCATTGGAAACATGGCGGAATCGTCGGCGTTATGGGATACGGCGGCGGCGTCATCGGCCGTTATTCCGACATGCCGGAGGAATTTCCAGGCATTTCTCATTTCCACACAATTCGAATCAATCAGCCGTCGGGCTGGTTCTACACCGCTGACGCTCTGCGCACGCTATGCGATATTTGGGACAAACATGGTTCCGGTTTGACCAACATGCACGGTTCGACCGGTGACATTGTTTTTCTGGGTTGTCGCACGGATGCGCTGGAACCGGTTTTTGAAGATTTGACCAAAGCCGGGTTTGACCTTGGCGGTTCCGGTTCTGACGTCCGTACGCCGAGTTGTTGTTGCGGTCCGGCTCGCTGCGAGTGGGCCTGTTATGACACGCTGGCGTTAACTTATGACTTGACCATGCATTATCAGGACGAACTACATCGACCAGCGTTTCCGTACAAGTTCAAATTCAAAATGTCCGGTTGTCCTAATGACTGCGTTGCCTCGATAGCCCGCGCCGATATGTCCATCATCGGCACCTGGCGCGACGACATCCAGATGAATCAGGACGAAGTCAAGAAGTATGCCGATAACGGGTTGAATATTCAGCGCGATGTCGCTGGCAACTGCCCCGGTAAATGTATGGATTGGGATGGCAACGAGTTGAAGATTGAAAACGAATACTGCGTCAGGTGCATGCACTGCATCAATGTCATGCCCAAAGCCCTGCGTCCCGGAAAAGACCGTGGCGCCTGTGTTCTTCTCGGTTCCAAGGCACCGATTGTCGAAGGCGCTTTATTATCGTCGGTGTTAATTCCATTCTGGAAACCTGAACCGCCCTACGAAGACTTGAAAGACCTGGTTGAAACTATGCACGACCTATGGTGTGAAGAAGGTAAGGCTCGTGAGCGAATTGGTGAATTCATCCAGCGTGTTGGTATGGGCAATTTCCTTGAGGAGATCGGACTTGAGCCACTTCCGGAAATGGTCGCTCATCCGCGCGAAAATCCATATGTCTTTTATGAAGAATATTATGAAGAAGATGATGGTGACGAGGGTGAGGAATAATTGCTCAACACCACACGTAAACAAGACTTTAACCTTTCGAATATAGAGGTTTTGAAAAATGGCTGAAAGATTAACAGATATTGGCCCGCCAAAATATGATAAGTTTTTGCCGCCGATTATTAAGGAAAATTACGGTAAGTGGCTTTATCATGAAGTTTTGAAGCCGGGCGTAATGGTACATGTTTCTGAGACTGGCGACAAGTTATTCACAGTACGCGTCGGCTCGCCACGGTTGGTAAGCACCGAAAAGATTCGCAATTACGCCGATCTGGCGGAAAAGTATTGCGACGGATATCTTCGTTTCACCAGTCGTCATAATGTTGAATTTCTTTTGACCAGGGAAGAAAACATTGACCCGTTGATTGCCGACGTAAAGGGTCTGGGTCACATGGTTGGCGGGATTGGCAATTCCATTTCCAGCATTGTTCATACTCAGGGCTGGATACACTGTCATTCGGCTGCGACCGATGCTTCGGGTGTTGTCAAGGCCGTGATGGATGATTTGCATGAATACTTTGAAACCATGAAACTTCCGGGCAAATTGCGCATCGCTCTGGCTTGTTGTTTGAATATGTGCGGCGCGGTTCACTGTTCGGATATCGCGATTCTCGGAATTCACCGTCGTCCGCCGAGAATTGATCATACCAAAGTGAAAAAGATGTGTGAAATCCCGAGTGTCAGCGCTTCCTGCCCGACCGCGGCGATTCGTCCGGCTACGGTCGATGGACATCCTTCGGTTGAAGTAATCGAAGACCGGTGTATGTTTTGCGCCAACTGCTACACTGTCTGTCCGGCGATGCCGATGAACGACCCACTCAACGACGGTATTTCGATTTGGGTTGGCGGCAAGGTATCCAATGCCCGCCATGAACCGATGTTCTCGAAGCTGGCAATACCGTTCATACCCAATAATCCGCCTCGCTGGCCTGAGACTACCGATGCCATCAAGAAGATTGTTGAACTGTGGGCGGCCAATGCCAATAAATATGAACGCATGGGCGAGTGGATTGAACGTATCGGCTGGCCGAAATTCTTCCGCATGACCGGCATCAAGTTCCAGAAAGAACATATCGATGACTTTAAGTACGCGGGATTGACATTTAAGCGTTCTACACATTTAACATATTAAGGATCGAACATGGCCAAGACTGTTGAAGAAATCGCGGAAGCCATGTTAAACATGGTAACAGATGCGCAAGGCATCAAGAAACTAAAACCGACGGATCTGATAAAAGCCATGCGGGAACTTTATGGCGATGAGGCCGATAAGAAGCTGTGTAAAGGGGCTATTAAAGAGCTCGTCAATTCCGGTAAGTGTGTTTATACATATTTCGGTGGTAGTTTCATCGAACTTCCTCACAGGGAAAGCGCCGCAAACGACTAATTTCCCTATCCGGGTAGGGAAATAAGGGTATGAATAGCGCACGCCTTATAATTGCAGGCCTTTCCGGCGATTCGGGAAAAACGATAGTTAGCCTGAGCACCATTACGGCTGCTCGTTTAAGAGGGTTGACTATCGCGCCTTTTAAAAAAGGTCCCGATTATATCGATTCGGCCTGGTTGTCGAATTGCGCCGGGATCCCCTGTCGCAATCTCGACACTTGGATGGTCGAACCTGAAAGTGTCGCCAGGTCATTTGGACGGTACGCACAGCGGTATGATTTATCCATTATTGAAGGAAATCGCGGCCTCTTCGACGGAAAGGACGCAAAAGGATCTCACAGTACCGCGGAGCTTGCCAGGCTATTGCGGGCTCCGCTGGTACTGGTAGTAAACGCGACCAAAACTACCCGGACTCTTGCGGCTTTGGTAAAAGGCTGTCAGGTTTTTGACGGCAGTGTCAATATTGCCGGAGTAATCCTCAATAAAGTCGCCGGTTCCCGCCATGAGAAAATCGTCAGGGAGGCGATTGAGGAATACTGCGGTTTGCCGACTCTTGGCGTTATCCCCAAATTAGGCGACGACTCAAAGTTGATCCCCGGACGGCATTTGGGACTTATTCCACCGGCAGAATTTATGTCGCGGACTGAAGCAGCCGCGAAATTATCCGAGATTGCCGAAAAGAATATTGATATTGACAGACTTATCGAGATCGCTAAATCCGCGCCGCCTTTGAAAATCATAGAAGACGATCTTCCCGAGGCGGTCGAACAAGATGTTCGTATCGGATACTTTAGCGATTCTGTGTTTACTTTCTACTATCCCGAAAATCTGGAGGCTCTGGAAAATCATGGAGCCGAGCTAATTCCGATTTCATCACTGGCTGATTCGATCCTGCCTGATATCGACGGGTTATATATCGGCGGTGGGTTTCCCGAAACCCAGGCCGATAAATTGTGTCGGAATCATTCGCTGATGGAATCGGTAAAATCGGCGGTTGAGAACAATATGCCGATTTATGCCGAATGCGGCGGCTTGATTTATCTGTGCCGCTCGATTAAATGGGATGGCAAAACGCATTTAATGGCCGGAATATTCCCAATCGATTTGGAAATGAAAGTCAAGCCGGTCGGGCATGGTTACACGGAATTCAAAGTCGAAAAACCGAATCCCTTCTTCCCCGTTGACAAAGTCGTACGGGGACACGAGTTTCATTATTCCGGTGTAACTTCGAATGGCCGGAATGCTGATAGTTGTCTGAAACTTAGCCGTGGCGTCGGTTTGGGTAACGGGCGTGACGGTTTATTGTATAGAAATTGTCTGGCGTGCTATACGCATATCCATGCCGGTGGCGTTCCCGATTGGGCCGGGGAATTTATTACCCGTGCCCGAGATTATTCAAGGAATATCAAGAATTGCGGCGGAAATTCGGGGACGAGCCGGAACCGCGCCAGGTGCGCATAAAAAGTAAAGGAAATCGCATTTTTGTCGGTCGATATAACGGCAAAAAACGGCATAAAATTCAACAAGAGAGTCCATCATGGCCAAAATAGTCAGGAAAAAGAAAAAAGGAATTAGAGGTCGATCGTTTTCATCCGGGGGATCAGGCGTTGAGACATCACCGCTCCGACCAAAACAGATATCCAAGATTCCGCCCTGTATTAGCAATTGCCCCAATCATAACCGGATTCGTGAGGCGTTGATGACGGTATCCAAGGCTGAATCTCTGGGTAAACCCTACGAGCAGGCTTTGGAGGAAGCGGCTCACATTTTTATGGAGACGACTCCCTTCCTGTCCACCTGCGGCCGCGTTTGCCCGCATCCCTGCGAAACCGATTGTAACCGGGTCGCTCTGGAGGGATTGGTCGGTATCAATAGTTTTGAGAGATTTTTGGGTGATTTTGCTTTGGAGAAAAAGCTGGTTCCGAAGATGTTGACTGAAGAAAAGCGTTCCGAGAAGATCGCCGTTATCGGTTCCGGTCCGGCCGGGATGACTTGCGCCTACCATTTAGCACGGCGCGGTTATCCGGTAACGGTGTTTGAGGCGTTTCCCAAATCGGGCGGTATGCTTCGCTATGGCATTCCCGATTATCGTCTTCCGCAGGATATTCTCGATGCCGAGATGCAGCGGATTTTAGATTTGGGCGTGGAATTGAAGCTCAATACCAAAATCGGTGTTGATATTTCCATGGATGATATGCGGAAGGAATATAAATCAATCTTTATCGGTATCGGCGCTCATCAAGGCTTAAAACTCCGGGTTGAGGGCGAAGACGCTGAAAACGTCCGGACCGGTACAGATTTCCTGCGCAAAATCAATATGGAAGAAACCGTTGATATCGGTAATGAGATTGTGGTTATCGGCGGTGGCGACACGGCGATTGACGCCGCTCGCGTCGCGCGTCGTCTGGGCGCGGAAGCGACAATTCTTTATCGACGGACGCGCGAAGAAATGCCGGCCATCGATGAAGAAATCGAAGGCGCGTTGGAAGAAGGTGTCAAGATTGAATTTCTAGCCGCTCCGATTGCGATCAAATCGGAAAACGGTACAGCGACCTCTATGACCTGTCAGAGGATGGAACTGGGTGAACCGGATGATTCCGGTCGTCGCCGTCCGGTGCCGATTGAAGGTGATACTTATGAACTGGGATTTTCGACACTGATTGCCGCTATCAGTCAGGCTCCTGATTTCACGGGATTTGAAGCCTTAATCGAGGGCCGCGACTGGATCAAGATTGACGATAACTGCAAGACCAAGCTCGAAGATACCTATTCCGGCGGTGACAATGTCAATCTGGGGCTGGCGGTGCAGGCGATCGCACACGGCCGCATGGCGGCTCAGGCGATTCATGAAGCGATTACCGGTGAAAAGATTGAAACTCCGGAGCTGGCCAAAATCGTGCACGAGAAGATGTATCTCCCATTCTACGAGAAATTGGAACGAACCGGCATCGATTCTCTTCCGGTTGAGGAAAGATTCGAAAACATGGATAGCGAAATCGTCACGACCTGGAGCGAGGAAAAGGCAATTGGCGAAGCGAAACGGTGCCTGAGCTGCGGTGAGTGTTTTGATTGCGGTAATTGTTGGGGGCTGTGTCAGGATAGCGCCGTTATCAAGCCGCTGGTTAAGGGCGAAAAATACAAATTCAAACTGGAATTCTGCAACGGTTGTAAGAAATGCGCGGAAAATTGTCCGTGCGGATATTTGGAAATGCATTAAGTGAAATAAACTGTTTTAGATAGAGTATTTTTATTTTAACGGAGGCAAAAAATGGCAACATTTGAGTGGAAAGATGTAAAAATCGAAGTCGATGAAGACGGATTTATGGAGGAGCCTGAAGTGTGGAACGAGCAGGTAGCGTTGGCTCTGGCCAGCACCGAAGGCGTAGATGATCTTACCGAAGAGCACTGGAAACTCGTAAACTATCTTCGTGAATATTATGCCAAATACGGCATCGCTCCAATGATTCGGAAGCTCTGTAAAGAAACCGGTTTCCCGCTGAAGAAAGTCTATGAGCTATTTCCATCGGGTCCGGCTAAAGGCGCCTGTAAAGTAGCGGGCCTGGCCAAACCGACCGGTTGCGTATAATTTTAACTGACTTATTCGGGTGACATCAATGCGCTAACTCTTTCGATGCCCCCGAATTTTTTTTACTTGGCGCTATTTTAACAATCCTTTGTGGTGATTGGTCAAAATGCTAAAAACTCTTTTGAAAAAAAAGAAAACGGCAATACTCAAAAGATGGTTTTCGAGGATATCGAAAACCTACCCGCCTGACGGCGCGAAATTCTTTTTTCAGGAACAGAATAGATTCGCCAATCCGGTTGGCTCGACGATTAATCACGAAATTGGAAATATATTTGACAATCTAATCGGTAAACCTGACTGGGACGAGATTTACCAGTCCTGTGAGAACATCAATAAAATCAGGGCGGTTCAGGATTTTTCGGCTTCGGAGGCGGTAGCATTTATGTTCTTTCTTAAAACCGCGATACTTGAGGAGTTAACAGAACAAAAATCTGACGAAAAGATATTTCGGGAATTTTTGGAATTGGAATCTGATATCGACCGGATCGCACTGACGGCTTTTGACAGCTATTCGCGGTGTCGGGAAAAGATATATAATCTCAAGTACGCGCAATTAAAAAGCAATGCCGGAATCATGGCAATTCGCAATATAAACGAACAAAACGGGAATAAATAGAAAGCAATGTTAATGGCAGCATCAAAACTTAGGGTCAATCATGGGAAGGGAGGCTGTCGCCTATGCATGTTTTAAGCTCAATGTTTATAGTCATTTTTCTAATGGCGGTAGTTTTTATCGGAGCCGGCGTTTTGAAATGGCAATATTTATTTGGGGTGATAATACCCTATATATCAATCGCCGTGTTTGTACTCGGCGTTATCATGCGGGTATTGAAATGGGCCGGGGCTCCGGTTCCGTTCCGAATCCCCACCACATGCGGTCAACAGAAATCGCTGTCGTGGATAAAACAGAATAAGCTCGAAGCGCCGTTTACATTCTGGCAGGTCGTGGCTCGAATGTTCATGGAAGTATTTTTCTTTCGTTCGCTGTTCCGAAATACCAAAGCCGAACTGCACGAAGGTAAGAACCTTGTTTATGGTTCGGATAAATGGCTCTGGGCCGCGGGACTGGCGTTTCATTACAGTTTTTTGATAATTATTCTGAGACACTTTCGGTTCTTTACCGAACCGGCGCTGTTTTTTATCGAACCGATTCAGGCCCTCGACGGTTTTTTTCAAATCGGCGTTCCGGAATTATACCTGACGAGTATTATCTTAATCGGCGCGGTTACTTTTTTGTTTTTGCGTCGGATAATGATTCCTCAGGTAAGGTATATATCGCTTCCGGCCGATTATTTTCCGCTCTACGTGATTTTCTCCATCGCGGCCACCGGTATTTGCATGCGGCACTTTTATAAGGTTGATATCGTATATGTCAAACAAATGGTCACCGGGCTTTTGACTCTTAATCCGGTTGTACCCGAGGGGATTGGCTCGGTATTTTATATCCATCTGTTTCTTGTATGTTTTCTCCTGGCCTATTTCCCCTATTCGAAACTGATGCACTTTGCCGGAGTATTTTTCAGTCCGACGCGCAACCTGGCGAACAATAATCGCGCCAAAAGACATATTAATCCCTGGAATCCCAAAGTTAAGACTCATACATACGAGGAGTGGGAAGATGAGTTCAGGGAAGTCATGAAGGATGCCGGTATGCCTTTGGAGAAGGAGTGAATATGGCGGAAAAATTAATAAAACCGGAAGAGCTGGCCCAGGGCATCAAACATACCACCCCCGGCGGTGATTGGCGCGATGAAAAGACGGAGTTGAAAAGAGGATGCTTTAATTATGGCGCCCAGCCGTCAAGTACGAAATATCTGGGATTGCCCAATGTTCGTAAATGGCAGCCGATGCATGATGACTGGCAGCTCCCGGAAAACTGGAAAGAAATTATAATCAAAGGCCTGGCCGATCGTCTTAAACGATTCCGTTCGTTGCAGGTCTTTATGGATATATGCGTACGCTGTGGAGCGTGCGCCGATAAATGCCATTTTTATATCGGCTCGGGCGATCCCAAGAATATGCCGGTCATGCGCGCGGAATTGCTGCGGTCAATTTATCGCAATGATTTTACCGCCGCCGGAAAAATTTTGGGAAGCATAGCCGGTGGACGAAAACTTACGGTCGATGTCATCAAGGAATGGTTTTACTATTTCTATCAATGCACGGAATGCCGCCGCTGTTCGGTGTTCTGTCCGTATGGCATCGATACCGCCGAGATAACAATGATTGGTCGAGAGCTTTTGAATCTTTTGGGTTTGGATATCGACTGGATTTCAACTCCCGCCGCAAACTGCTTCCGAACCGGTAACCACCTCGGAGTCCAGCCGCATGGATTCAAGGACAGTGTCGATTTCGCGGTTGATGATCTGGAAGAAAACACCGGGGTCAGAGTCGAAGCGCCGATTAATAAAAAAGGCGCCGAGGTTCTGTTTGTAGTACCGTCGGCCGATTACTTCGGCGACCCGCACTACTTTGGCTTTTTGGGTTATCTGGCTCTTTTTCATGAGATAGGACTTGATTACACTCTCAGCGCATTCGCATCCGAGGGCGGTAACTTTGGCCTGTTCCATTCCAATGAAATGATGAAGAGGCTGAACGGCAAAATATACGCTGAAGCGAAACGGCTGGGCGTGAAATGGATTATCGGCGCTGAATGCGGCCATATGTGGCGGGTTTTGCATCAATATATGGATACGATGAACGGCCCGGCTGATTTTCTTGAAGTGCCGCGCTCCCCGATTACCGGCACGGTCTTCGAAAACGCCAAAACGACCAGGATGGTTCATATCTGCGAATTTACCGCGGACCTTATCAAGCATAACAAGATCAAGCTCGACCCCAACCGCAATAATCACTGGAAAACTACATTCCATGATTCATGTAACACTTCGCGAGCGATGGGGCTTTTGGATGAACCGCGGTATATTCTCAATAAGGTCTGTAATCATTTTTATGAAATGCCGGAGAATACCATTCGCGAGCAAACGTTCTGTTGCGGCAGCGGCTCGGGCATCGGCACCGACGAAAATCTGGAAATGCGGATGCGAGGCGGATTGCCTCGCGCCAATGCCGTTAAATATGTGCATGAAAAACACGGCGTTAACTTGCTCTCATGCATCTGCGCCATTGATAAGGCGACTTTACCGCCACTGCTGGAATACTGGGTGCCCGGAGTTGAGGTTGCGGCTCTGCACGAACTGGTCGGCAACGCCCTGGTGATGACGGGCGAGAAGGACCGCACAACCGATTTACGCGGACAGGAATTTGTCAATAATGGAAAGGAGGGTAGTGAGGATGTATGATTCTGGCAAAGTAATCATCGGCCTGGTTATCTTTCTTATTCTGATTACCTTCCCGATGTGGTACAACGTCGCGACCGGCGAGGCTGAAAACGTTCCGGAACTTGAAAAACCGGTTAAGGGAGATGCTTGCGTGGCGGATACCGAATATATGAGATCATTTCACATGGATGTTCTGAATCAATGGCGTGACGCGGTCGTGCGCGACGGTCAACGGATTTATACGGCTCCGGACGGCCGGAAGTTTAATATGAGCCTGACGCATACCTGCCTCGACTGCCATGCCAGCAGGAAGAATTTCTGTGAAAAATGCCATACCTACCTGAAAGTGACTCCATACTGTTGGGACTGCCATACGGTTCCGGAGGAGGTGGCCGAATGAGCGTAGACAGAAGGAAATTTTTGAAGTTTGCCGGTCTGGCCGCATTGGGCGCGGCCGCCAAACCGCTGGCGGTTGTCGCTCAGGAAGCTGAGCAGGTTGTCGATAGTTCTCTGCCTCAGGAGAATCCACTGACGGCCAAACGGTGGGCGATGGTTATAGATATGCAAAAATGTCTGGATCATGAAAATGTGAAAGATTGCGCTCAGGCTTGTCACGAAGCGCATAACGTCCCTGATTTTGGTAACCCCAAAGAAGAGATCAAATGGATCTGGATGGAAGATTTTCATAAGGCGTTTCATGAGCAAAATCATGAGTATATCGATGAAAAACTGCATCACGCCAAATTCCCGGTACTTTGCAATCATTGCGATAATCCGCCGTGTGTGAAAGTTTGTCCGACCCAGGCGACCTGGAAGCGCGAGCAGGACGGCATCGTCATGATGGACTGGCACCGCTGTATCGGATGCCGTTATTGCATTGTCGGATGTCCCTACGGTTCGAGGAGCTTTAACTGGCGTGATCCTCGTCCTCATATCAAGAAAATAAATAACGAGTTTCCCACGAGAAGCCGGGGTGTCGTCGAGAAATGCACCTTCTGCGAAGAGCGGTTATCCCAAGGAAAGATACCGGCCTGCGTGGAAGCGGCCAAAGACGATGCTATTGTATTTGGTGATCTGGAAGATCCGGAATCAAAGGTTCGCGAATTGCTGCGCTCGCGTTTTTCGATAAGACGTAAACCGCAACTGGGAACCCAACCTGAAGTCTATTATCTGGTGTGAGGAAATTATGTTAGAAAAAGCATTACATGGAGATAAACGATACTGGTCCTGGGTTGCCTTTTTGATGATTGTTACAGGCGGAGGCGTACTGGCTTATCTGCATCAGTTCAGCGAAGGCCTGGGCGTCACCGGTCTCAGCCGCGATGTGGCCTGGGGATTTTATATTGCTCAGTTCACGTTTTTGGTTGGCGTCGCCGCGTCGGCGGTTATGGTTGTTTTGCCGTATTACCTGCATGATTTCAAGGCGTTCGGCAAAATCACCATATTGGGCGAGTTTCTGGCGGTATCGAGCGTGATTATGTGCATGACCTTTATCTTCGTCGATATGGGTCAGCCGTTTAGAATTATTAATGTCTTTTTGCATCCATCGCCCAACTCGATGATGTTTTGGGATACGATTGTTTTATCCGGGTATCTCGTCTTGAATCTCATTATAAGCTGGACGGTACTGGGTGCGGAAAGAAAATCAATCGCTCCGCCCAAATGGGTCAAACCGATTATTTACTTATCGATTCCGTGGGCGGTCAGCATTCATACGGTGACGGCGTTTTTGTATTCCGGTTTGGCGGCGCGACCGTTTTGGTTGACGGCTGTGTTGGCGCCTCGATTTTTGGCATCGGCGTTCGCCTCGGGCCCGGCTCTCTTGATTATTGTGTGCCTGCTTCTGCGCAAACTGACCAAATTTGACGCCGGAGATAAGGCGATAAACAAGCTGGGTGTGATAATCGCTTATACGATGAGTCTTAATGTCTTTTTGATCCTGATGGAATTATTCACCGTGTTTTACAGCGACATTCCGGAACACACATCTCATTTTCAATATTTATTTGTGGGATTGGGCGAGAATAACGCTCTTGTTCCATGGATGTGGTTCTCGGTATTTCTGGCGATTCTATCGTTGATTCTCATATTGGTTCCAAAATTCCGAAAGAACCATACGGTTCTGGCCGTGGCCAGCGTGGCGATTTTCTTCTCGATCTGGATTGATAAGGGCATGGGAATGGTCATCACCGGTTTTATACCGAATCCTCTGGGTGTCGTCACCGAATACACGCCGACTCTGCCGGAGGTGATGATTACTCTGGGAGTGTACGCGATTGGATTTTTGATAGTCACCGCTTTATATAAGATCGCGTTGTCGGTCAAAGAGACTTTGGCTAAAGCGTAAAGATAAAAGGTGAAAAAGCAGGCGGTTCGTCCGCCTGCTTTTTGTCTGAGGATGATAATTCATCCTTAAAGAATTAAGCGTGAGAGGGGTTGTTCGATGCAACCCCTGATTTGTCTATGAGCGAAAAAAAATATTCGGATGTGATCATTGTCGGTGGCGTGGCCGCCGGACCTAAAACCGCGGCAACTCTCGCCCGGCGGGATAAGAACCTGAGCATCACTCTTTATCAAAAAGAGGAGGTGCTGTCTTATGGATCGTGCGGTCTCCCCTATTTTGCCTCGGGGGATATTGATAACTTTCAGCAATTGGTATCTACTTCTTACGGTGTCATTCGCTCGCCCGAGTTTTTTAAAAATTCCAAGGGGTTTGAGGCGATTGCCGGGGCCGAAGTTATCAAAATAAACAAAGATGAAAAAACGGTTGCGGTTAAAATATTGGAATCGGGCGAAGAGTTTGAGCATGAATATAAATATCTTGTTCTTGCTACAGGATCGACTCCAACGCCTCCACCGTTTCCGGTCGCAACATCAGATAGAATCAGTTCGTTTACAAGGCCTGGAGATGCTATCGCTTTTCGCAAGATGGCTCAAGCCGGACAGGTCGGAAAGGCCATTATTGTCGGCGGTGGATTCATTGGGTGCGAATTGGCTGAGACGTGCGGCGGATTATGGGGCATCGAAACGGTCTTAATAGAAAAAGAAAATCAGATATTGCCGTTTGCTCTTGATTATGAGATGGCGGTAATTGCTCAGCGTGAATTGGCCCGGCAGAATATCGAAATATTAAACGGCGCGATGGTCGATAAAGTTGATTTGGATAACGATGGCAATCCGGTTGTTTTTGTATCGGGGAAAGATGGTATTTTATGCGATTATCTGTTTCTGTGTCTGGGTGTCAGGCCGATTGTATCGCTGGCGAGTGAATGCGGTTTGGAGATCGGTGAAACGGGAGGCATTAAGGTAGATGACTATTTGCGGACATCCGACGCCAATATTTATGCCGGTGGCGATTGTGTCGAATCGATAAATCAAATTACCGGCCGGCCGTTTTATATTGCGATGGGTTCGCTGGCCAACCGTCACGGACGAGTTATCGCGGAAAATATTGCCGGTAATCAAATGACGTATCCAGGTTCGCTGGGGACTTTTTTGATTAAGCTGTTTGACTGCAATGTCGGGTCATGCGGGATTACCCGGCAGGTGGCAGAGAATTGCGGACTTAATGCTGATTATGTTCTGGGGACATTCCCGGATAAACCTGATTACTATCCCGAGGGCAAGACGTTCAGGGCGAAGATGGTTTATGAACCAGGCTCTCATCGGGTGCTTGGTTTGCAGGCAGTCGGTCATGGCGATATTTGCCGCCGGGTGGACAGCATGTCGGCTTTACTGCAACACAACGCGACGCTGGAGTCAGTTCTTGATTTTGAACATGGGTATGCCCCGCCTTATTCCGAGGCTCTTGACCCTTTGCATCATCTGGCGGCGATGGCATTGGCAAAAATCAATGGGATTTCATTTGTTTCACCGGTTGATCTTTCAGAAACATCATCAGATAATCGCATCTGGCTCGATGTTCGGGAACCATCAGAGATTGAATCGGAACCATGGGAATATGCCGGAGAGAACGCCTATCTTAATATTCCTCTCGATGATTTGCGAAACCGTTTGGATGAGCTTGATAAAAACCGTAAAATAGTTATTGTCTGCAAGCGCGGGCCCCGTTCGTATCAGGCGGCAGTTATCTTGAAGCAGGCCGGTTTTAAATCGGTTAATATTATAAGCGGCGGATACGAAGCGGCGGTACTATAAAGAGGAAATGAGCGGATTATGATTCCCTGCAGTTGGCGGTTATATTTGTGCGGCATAAATCACACGACGTCTTCGCTGGAAGAGCGCGAACCGCTGCAAATCAATCACGAAGATATGGCCTCGGTCAACGCCGCTTTCGTTGATATGGTAGAAATCAAGGAATCGCTGATTCTATCGACCTGCAATCGGATTGAGTTTTATTTTATCGCGGGCGCTAAAGATGAGGCATTTAAGATAATTGCCGAGTTTTACCGTAATTTCAGGAAAATAGATATTTCGGGCTTAAAAGATAAATTCTATTTTTCAAAAGATAAAGACGCGGTTGAGCATATCTTTCGTGTTGCCGCCGGAATCGAATCGATGGTTATCGGAGAAAATCAAATTTTCGGCCAGATAAAAGACGCTTATCGGTCGGCCTGCGCCGTAAAATCAACCGGCAAGATCTTGCATCGATTACTTCACCAGACCTTCCGGATCGGCAAACAGGTACGGACCGAAACGGAACTTGGCAAGGGCGCCTGTTCGGTTTCGAGCGCGACGATTGATATGCTCAGGACAAAATTACAAGAATTCGATAACCCTGTGATTCTATTCATTGGAATTAACCGGATGATTTCATTGGCGGCCTCGGGATTGCATCGGTTGCGTTATAATAATTTTCTTTTTGCCAATCGCACCCGGGAAAAAGCGGCAGATTTCGCCCGGCATTATAACTCGGGAGGTTACGGACTGGATAGTCTGCCGGAGTTGATAAATAAATCTGATATTGTTATTTCATGTACCGGTTCGGGGTCGGCGATTATTGATGACGACATGTTAAAGCCAGTTTTTGCTGAAAATTCCGAAAAGAAAATGCTGATCGCGGATATGGCTGTTCCCCGGGATGTGGAAGTTAACACAGTCTATGATGGGCTCGAGATATACGATCTGGATACTGTTCGTGATTTTTTGAAGGAGCAGGAAGCAAAACGGAGACACGCGATTCCGGACGCTGAGAAATTAATAAAAAGGCGATTGGAACAGTTTATGTACTGGTATGAACATATCAGGCATGAGCCGGGATATAACGGTCTGGCTGAGGCGTTTGAGAAAATTCGTCTGGAGACGCTTGGCGGTTTGAATTCATTGCCGGAAGAGACAAAAGCGGTTTTTGACCGGGTTTCGCGGCAGATGATGGAAAGAATGATGCAGGTAAAATCCCGCGTCGAAGCGCGGGCGGAAAAAACGGAGAGTTGACAATGGCTAACAAGTATTTTCCGATAAATATCACATTGAAATCGCGCAACTTTTTAGTTGTCGGCGGCGGTAAAGTGGCATTGAGGAAGATTGAATTACTTATGGATTTTGAGGCCGATATCACGGTTGTGGCCCCGGAGCCGCTTGACAAAATCGAATATTACGCATCCAGGGGTAAATTGAAACTTCATAAACGGGTCTATGAATCTCAGGAGGCTTCGAATTACGGAATGGTCGTCGCGGCGTCCGATGATGAAGCTGTCAATCGGGGCGTATATGATGATTGTCGGGAAGGAAAAGCGCTGGTGAACGTCGTTGACAATCCACCCCTGTGCGATTTTATTTTTCCGGCTATGGTCAAGCGGGACGCGTTGACGGTGGCGGTATCGACCGACGGCAAAGCTCCGTTTCTGGCAGCGCACCTGCGCCTTATAATGGAAAATATCTTTCCCAATCACTGGTCGCGAATCATGCAATTGGCCGTGAGCTTCCGCAAGAAAGTTCAATCCAGGTGGGGCGACAATACGAAGGAGAGGTTTGCCAGCCTTGACAGATTTTTAAGCGCCGACTGGAAAACGATGATAAAAAATAAAAACGACGCTGAACTGGAAAATGAATTGGATATACTTTTGGAATCAGTCGAGGAAGATGAAGGCCCGGAACAAAAGAAGCCTGAAGACCCCGGCGCCGGTCCGGTAACTTTGGAATTTGGCGGAGATGACTGATAAATATCGATGGGCAAAACCGGAAAAGTATATTTAATTGGAGCAGGGCCCGGCGATCCGGGTTTGATTACCGTTCGCGGCAAGGAACTGCTCTATAGCTGCGACGCTGTTTTATACGACAACCTGGTCTGCCCGGAATTTATCATCGCGATTCCCAAAACGACCGAGAAATATTACGTTGGCAAAAAAGCGGGCGATCATCCGGTTCCCCAGGAGAAGATAAACGAACTTCTTCTCAAACTGGCTCGGGAAGGAAAATCGGTCGCGAGACTGAAGGGCAGCGATCCGTTGATATTTGGACGGGGCGGCGAAGAAGCCAAATATCTCAAAGAGCATGGCGTTGAATTTGAAATTATTACGGGAGTTACTTCCGGTATAGCCGGACCGGCTTACGCCGGTATCCCCTGCACGGACCGCATGCTGGCTTCATCAGTTCTTTTTCTGACCGGACATAAATCCAGCGACAAATTAAAATCGACCGTTCCCTGGGATTGGGTCGCCAAAATCAAAAACGGCACGGTCGTTATTTATATGGGCGTCAATGAAATTTCGAATATCACTTCTCAGTTAATTGAATACGGCATGAATTCGGATACATCGGCGGCGATAGTCGAGCGAGGGACTTTTCCATCACAGCGAGTCTTCACGGCGACTTTGAAGAATTTGCCCGGTATAGTGAAAAATGAAAATGTCAGACCTCCGGCGCTGTTTGTGCTGGGTGAGGTTGTCAATCTCCAGCCGTATCTGGAATGGTTCGCAGACAGACCTCTTCTCGGTTTGCGAGTACTGGTGACGAGAGCGTCGGCTCAGGCTGGGGATTTGTACCGTAGATTGCGTGAACTGGGCGCGGAGCCTTTGCCGTATCCGACAATTGCAGCACGGGTGGTTGATGACGTGAACGGCTGGACGAATTTCTCATATATTCAAAACGAAAATAAATGGCTGATTTTCACCAGTGAAAACGGCGTCCGGTATTTTATGGATAGCTTCTTCAAGAAATTCGATGATATTCGAATGCTGGCAGGATTTAAGATCGCCGCAATCGGAGCAGGGACGTCGAAATTGTTAAAAGAATATCGTCTGCCGACAGACTATATGCCTTCCAAAGCGACGGTGAATATTTTAGTCGATGAGATGCCAAAAGCGGTCGATTTGAAAGGCGCCGCCGTTGTTCGCGTGCGTGGGAATCTGGCCGATGATTTGATTGAAAAGGCTTTTCCCGGGATGGGCGCGGAAGTGGTACCCCTGACGACTTATGAGACTTATTATCCTAAATGGCCGGATGGGTTGAAAGAAAAACTCATAGATTATCCTCCCGACGCGATTTTGTTTACCAGCGGTTCGACGAAGAAGGGATTGTATCATAATTTATCCAAAGATGAAGTTGATAAAATTATTCAAAACGCCAAAGTGTTTTCAATCGGTCCTAAAGCAAGCGCAGTTCTCAAATCCGAGGACGTGAATATCACTCGTGAAGCGAAAGTCCAGAACATCGCCGGCCTGTTGGATGAGCTGGTCGATTATTATTCGGAAAAGTGAGAATTGCCGTCAGGTCACACCCGCCTTCGGCGGCCAAGACCTGACGGAACTTTAAAGAACCGGAAGGTTATTCTTTCGCATTTCCTGACCTGCTGACTTTTCAGGATGCTCCCACGCCGATTGAGCTGACTTTGTTCGTAATGCATCTCGAACATCGTATGCGCACTTTTCAGGGGACATTTCATGCCAATCCAGATTACGCCTACTGGTACGGCTGGAGCGAGATGGTCCGCGACTTATCCGAAATAAAGAAAATGGCTGAAGAAATGCTCGCCGCTCATGGCGGTTGATAAGTAAAAATTCCGATTCAGGTGATAGACAAAATCCCGTCACAGAAATGTGATGGGATTTTTAAATTCTGTAAAATGTATTGACAAAAATCTTCTCAAGCGTAAATTGTAATTAACAAGGTTCTCGTCTTTTCTTAATACCGCCAAAACCATTCGCGAGGAGGGGTGGTATGAATACTCTATTTAGGTGCAATTGTATCAATTCTCGCCGCTTTGTTTGCCTTTTACTGGTTTTAATGCTGGCCCTATCGAGCGCTCCGGTAAACAGCGACAGTCAATACATTTGCGGCGACGCCAACGGCGACGGACGTATCAATCTAAACGATGTTCTCTTTATCGTCAGTTATACATTCCTGTCTGGTCCGCCTCCAGAACCGTATGAGTCAGGTGACGTTAATTGCGATGAGTGGGTTAATGTCGGCGACATAGTTTATCTAATTAATACTATCTTTAGAGACGGCAGGATGCCGTGCGAAGATTGTCCCCAATCGAATTGATACAAGTTTGAATTTCGAATGTTAGGAAGCTCCGGTTTAACCGGAGA
Organism: Candidatus Zixiibacteriota bacterium; assembly: GCA_036480375.1. Classification (NCBI taxonomy): domain Bacteria; kingdom Pseudomonadati; phylum Candidatus Zixiibacteriota; species Candidatus Zixiibacteriota bacterium. The sequence goes on along the minus strand of JAZGGI010000024.1, from coordinate 102,638 downwards.
CATGTACGCAACATTTTCTATTGTGCGGGAGGTGGGTAATGATTGTGCATAACCGCTGTTTTGCAATCCCCCGATATTTTTTATTAGTTTTTGCGATTACGATATTATTAGCCACCGGCTTATCTGAGATTACGGTCGCCGCCGATATTGTTGATGTCGATATTGTCGTCCCCGGAACGTCAACGCCGGTCGATACGCTCTATTATGATACCGATTATGAAATCCGGTTTTTTCTTGAAAACGATCAAAAGCTGGGAGGTATCAGTCTTGGTTTCGCCTTAAAATCCGATGACGGAGCGACCTGGACGTGGAATAATATCGGCGAAAGTATGGTTTCAATTGTTTCCGGATGCCGGATGGACCCGCCGGAAACAGTCTGGGACATGATGGGTTTTATTCTTACTGAGAAAAATACCGATGGAATATCGTCCGATACGGTCATGTTTGGCGGCGTCGCTATTGCCGGTGGAGTGAATCCCGGCACGCTGGAACATATGATTTCAATGAGTTTTACTCCTGACGGACCAAATGATGACGTCGTGCACACCATCTGTATCGATAGCGCTTTTGTCGCTCCTTTTGGCGATTTCCTGTTTTCGTTCATTGGGGGTATGGGAGGGGTGACTCCCACGGTAATCTGGAACGTAGGAGGAAAGTGCTGGCCGGCCAAAAAAATCCCCAACGATTGCCCTGTCTGGGATGCTGAATTGCCGACTACTCTGGAAGCCGACCATTGCGACAAGGGTAAGGTTCGGCTTTCGGCGACCGATCCTGAAGAAGATATGATTATGTTTTCTTTAGGCACACAAACCGGCGGCAGCGGTTACGCCGAATTGACTGACGTCGGAAACGGAAGGGTCGATGTTACATATTATGCCAGCAAATCCGATGTGGGAGAATCAATAACTCTGGAAGTAGAAATTTACGACGAATTTCATCCTATCGGCAATTGCGATCCATATTTACTCAATGTATTTGTTACCAATGATGGTCCGTTTATTAATTGCGGCATGCCGGTGTATTACGTCAATGAGGGTAATGATGTCGTCAAGACCGATATAGTCGTGATGGAACCTAACGAATGCGACGAAGTGACTTTTGTCCTTTCTTCGGGCGAAGGTGAAATCAACGAGGTAACCGGCGTGTACACTTGGACAAATACCACGGGTGTAGGCAGTTATGACATTAACATATATGCAACGGATTCTTACGGCATGGCTATCGGCAGCTTTATAGTCGAGGTTCTGGAAGCCATCGAGGATACCTGTGCCACTTCGGAACAATTGCCCGGTGACATCAATAATGACGGGTCAATCAATGTCAATGATATTTCCTTTTTCAATAACTTTATCTATCGCGGCGGACAAGTGCCTGATATAATGGCTAATGCTGATGTCAATGGCGATTGCTTTGTTGATGAGGTTGATGTGGCCTACCTGGCCGCGGCCATCCTTGATGGCGGCCCGGCCCCGGTGGAATGCACCTGCGTAAATCCTTTCGTCTGCGATTGCTATATCGGCGACGCTAATAATGACCTATCGGTCAATATCGGCGATGCGGTGTACATTATTAATTCTGTTTTCAAAGGCGGCCCGCCCCCAAAACCCTATATTCTGTGCAACGGCGATGCCAATAAAGATTGCAGCGCCGATGTCGGCGACGCGGTTTATATCATCAACACGGTTTTCAAGGAAGGTCCCAGACCGGCGGTATGCCATGAATGGATTGACGGCGACACCGGCTGCGGCTGGATAGTCCGCGAGTAGGTTCAATATTTATTATAACTGTCAGGTCACATTCCGCTATCGCGGAACAAGACCTGACAGAACATATAACTGATAGTCATTCAAAAAGTACGGGTTTTTAGCCATTGCTTTTTTTTCGACTTTATATCCTGCGTTTCGTATATTCTCTCTATGAGTTTAATCGCGTTGTTTTTTACATCATTTGGGATTGGGTTTTCCGGGGCGCTGATGCCGGGGCCACTTTTGACGGTCAATATTGCCGAGGCGACTCGCAAAGGATTCTGGACCGGGCCGATACTGGTTTTCGGTCACGCTATCGCCGAGTTGGCGGTCGTTTTCGCTCTCGCCTTCGGCCTTCTCGAATTGTTCTCATCCGCAACCGCATTCAAAGTAATCGGCCTCTTAGGCGGTCTGGCGTTAATACTGATGGGCGCGATGATGATGCATGATATCATCCGCAAAAAAATTTCCTTCGACGCCGATAAACCGGGCTCCAGCTCAGGCTTGTTAGTCGGTAAAGGCATCACCGCTTCCATATCAAACCCTTACTGGTTTGTCTGGTGGGCTACCGTCGGGTCGGCCCTGATGAGTAAATCTCTTTCGCACGGAATTGCCGGTCCCATCGTCTTTTATTTCGGACACATTCTATCGGATCTGGTCTGGTACAGTTTTGTTTCGCTTTTAATTGCCGCCGGGAAAAAACTTCTGGCCGGAAAACCGTATTATATATTGATAACCATATGCGCATTGTTCTTGCTGTATATGGGCGTTATGTTTGTTATTGATGCCCTTAAATAAAGGTTTTGTCCGTGGCCTGCCGTTTTAATTTGAAAGTTTCATCGAATCAATTAATTGCAGCGTTGCTTATTTTGATTTTGACGCTTTGTTCCATTTCATACTCCAGGGATAAATCAGGATTCCCGGAAATCAAGGGACGGTTTGGCTCAAAAACCGAGAGCGTGAAAATCGACAATATTGTTATCGATTACTCGGACAAAGTGCGCTTTATATTTGAAGACGGCAAATTGCATCGCCGGAAAAACAACGATCCCCATTATGATTTTTATTTTATCGGCCAGGGACGAATTGTTATTCTCGATTCAATCTCATTGGACAATCTCTGGTATATGCGTTTCGGACGCGCGACGAGCGTCGAGTTCACTACGGCATATATATGCGGAAAGAATATTCCTGGTTTACTTGAAGTCGATTCGACTCAATGGTCAAAAGATAAAATCAACCGCCGCATTTACCATAAACTGATTTTTCAGCAAAAGGCGGCAGATAAGTACTTTGGAATTGAGTTGGGCTGCGAACTGGGCATCTGGTCTGACAAAGAAGTTAATCCTCCCCCGATCTGGATCGATGCCGCACTCGACAGAGATAAGCAATTGGTCGTTCGCTTGACTCCTGACGTTGAAGAACAACTGGGATTGTACGTTTATGATGAGTTGGACAACACTCCGTTTTTGGCGGCGGCTTTTGGTATGGAGAACTTTCTAATCTCGCAGCCAATTACGGTTGATTCCACTATAATTTCGATTTTACTCAGAGAATCCGGAAAATTCGAGGCGTCCAGTCGCATTGTATTTCCTGACGGTACCGATACCCGGGGGATAAAATTTATTTTACCTCATCTATATAAAGTTGACTCAGTCAAAGACGCCACCGGCAACAAAATCGAGTTTTTCAAAAAACAATTCCGCAGTAATCTCTATATTGGCGCGAGAGCTCTCCCGAATGATGAGCGTGATTTTATCACTATATTTTATCGTGGCAAATTTATCGCCGCCCGTTACGCCGGTTATGATTTCCCGGCTTCAATCACCGGATGGTTTCCCCATACTCCCCATCGCAATCTGGGCCAGTTTATTATCCATTATACACTCCACAAAGACCTGACATTAAACTCGGTCGGTGATAAAATCGGCGAGTCATTTGAGGGCGACAATAAAACCGTTACATACCGAAGCTCCATTGATATTTCATATATCAGCTTTGCCTCCGGGAAGTATGATATGTTTCAGGATACAGCATCCGGGGTTCCCATAGAACTATATATCGAGGCCCACAACAATACGGGAGTCTTTAATCGAGACCTTCCGGGTAAGTTACTCTCCGAGGCGACTCAATCATTTGAGGCTTTTACGAACTGGTTCGGCTCGTCGCAAACAACTAATCTGCGGGTTGTTGATCGACCCTATTTCGCGGGTCAGAGCAGCCCGGGATTGATTCATATTCCGAGCTATTCTATATTTAACAATCGAATCCGTTCTCATTTAATGGCTCATGAAATAGCGCATCAATGGTGGGGCCATTCTACGATTCCTAAATCTTATCGTGAAATGTGGTTGTCAGAAGGCATGTCTGAGTATGCCGCTTATCTCTATCTTTGGAAAATAAAACACGACCCTACTTTATGCGACGAACGGATTGCTCTGTGGAAAAGACAAATTGTTCAGGAAGGCAAAATCGGCGGTTGGTATTCCAGAGGATATAAAGCCGGCCCGATTACAATGGGAGCTCGATTTCTGGAATCATATTCCCCCGGTGATTATATTGCTCTCATTTATGCCAAAGCGGCTTATATGCTTCGTATGCTCCATTTCGAAATCGACGGCCCCGATTACAGAACCGACTTTTTTGTTAACATGCTCGGTGAATTCAATCGTAAATATCAAGGACAGCGGGTGACAAGCCTTGACTTTATAAATGTCGCTGCCGGGGCCATTGGTCAGAAGCGTGCGATTGAATTTTTCAGTCAATGGCTCTATGGGTGGAGAGTGCCCAGTTTCACCTGTCTGTATCGGATTATAACCGATGAGAAAGGTCGGGATAAATTATATTTTGAAATTTCCGTTTCTGATGTCAGCAAATCATTTTCGACACCGTATCCGGTTGAGATTGAATACGATGACGGCCGGCGCGAACTGTTTCGTGTCGACCGAGTCGGCCAGAAAGACTCGTTTGAACTGGGTCCGTTCCCTCAAAAAATCAAAAAAGTCCGCTTCGATCCTGATGATATTATCCTCACCCGCGACAAAAAAGTCTCTCGAAAATAGAAATCTCTATCTTTTTCCAAATTTATCTTTGAATGATGCCATAACTCTGTTACCATATCGGGGAACCCTTAACTAGAGTTTTTGATCATGAAATACAGCGGATTTGTTCACCTCCACAATCATACTCAGTATTCGCTTCTCGACGGAGCCAGCCGCATATTCGATCTGATTACCGCGGCCAAAAAATTCAAAATGCCAGCCATGGCAATAACCGACCATGGGAATATGTTCGGCGCCATTGAATTTTATAAGTCCGTCAGTAAGGCCGGAATCAAACCGATTATCGGAATGGAAGCGTACGTCGCCGGGACTTCGCGATTCGACCACAAACGGGTCCCCAGATATCCGGACGGCGGCTTCCACATGGTTTTGCTGGCCAAAAACCAGGCCGGTTACAAAAGCCTGATGAAACTGGCGTCGGCCGCCTATCGTGAGGGTTTTTATCATCGCCCCCGTATTGACCGCGAAATACTATCGGAATATAGAAAAGGTTTGATCGCGCTATCCGCTTGCCTAAAGGGAGAAATACCATACTGGCTCAGCCGTAATGATCAGGATAAGGCCGAAGAGGCTGCCCGGTTTTACGCTAAACTATTCGACGGGGAAGATTTCTATATCGAAATCCAAAATCATAATCTACCCCGCGAAAATGATGTCCGGCCAAAATTGATTGACCTGGCTTCAGAACTGGGATTGCCTCTGGTGGCAACCAATGACAGTCATTATATCAACCGCGAAGATGCCGAAGCGCATGACGCTTTGTTATGCATCCAAACCGGAAAACTCATCACCGATACCGATCGGATGCGCTATGATACCGATCAAATTTATTTCAAATCAGCCGAAGAAATGCAGGAGCTATTCGCCGATCACCCGGCCGCGATTGAAAATACGATTAAAATTGCCGAAAAATGCAACCTTGATATTGAACTGGGCAAATTGTTATTGCCTGCTTTTCCCATTCCCGATAAGGACAAGACTCCGGATAAATATATGGAGGGATTGTGCCGGGAAGGCCTGGCAAGGCTGTATCCCGATATTACGCCGGAGCTGGAAGAACGCCTGACATACGAATTAGGTGTCATCAAACAGCTCGGCTGGGCCGGATATTTCCTGATCACCATGGACTTTGTCCAATATGCCCGAGATAACGGCATTGCCGTAGGACCGGGCCGCGGCTCTGCGGCCGGGTCGCTGGTTTCATACTGTCTTGGCATAACCAATGTTGATCCCATAAAATACGAGTTGCTCTTTGAACGATTCCTAAATCCTGAAAGAATATCGATGCCGGATATAGATATCGATTTTGCCGATCGGCATCGAGATAAAATCATAGAGTACGTTCAGAAAAAATACGGTTCGGATAACGTCACCCAAATAATCACGTTCGGCACCATGGCCGCCCGGGCCGTTGTTAGAGATGTCGGACGAGTACTGGCCATGCCATACACGGAAGTCGATAAAATCGCCAAAATGATCCCCGCCGCACCGGACATGACTCTTGAAAGAGCCCTCAGGCAAAATCCTGACCTGCAAAAACTGGCCGATGAAGATCAGCGAGTCGGGAAATTGATCCAGTTGTCAAGGACTCTTGAAGGCCTGACTCGCCATGCCTCGACTCACGCCGCCGGAGTTGTCATCGCCCCGGCTGATTTGACCGATTATGTACCGCTATTCAAAGGATCTAAAGGCGAGGTAACAACCCAATATTCGATGAAAAATGTCGAGATGATCGGCCTATTGAAAATGGATTTTCTCGGTCTGACGACCCTGACCGTAATTGATGATGCCGTATCATTGATAGCCGCGAATCATGGCAAACAAATCGATCTCGATAATATCGACCTGAATGTCAAAGAGATTTATGATATGTTTGGCAAAGGGCATACCATCGGCGTTTTCCAATTCGAATCGGCCGGTATGCGCGATTACCTCAAAAAACTCAAACCGAGCGTTTTAACCGATTTGATCGCCATGAATGCTCTTTATCGTCCCGGACCTCTCGATTCAGGCATGATCGATATTTATATCAAGCGCAAGCATGGGGAAGAAAAAATCATCTATGACCACCCTATGCTTGAAAAAATCCTCAAAGACACTTACGCCGTTATTGTCTTCCAGGAACAGGTTCTCCAGATTGCCAACAAGATGGCCGGATATACTCTCGGCCAGGCTGATTTGCTGCGCCAAGCCATGGGCAAAAAAGACGCCGCGATAATGCAGGAGCAAAAAGCCCGCTTCATAAACGGAGCCATTGAAAATAAAGTTGAAAAAGCCGTAGCCGAACGAGTTTTTGACCTGATTGAGACATTCGCTCGTTACGGTTTTAACCGTGCTCATTCCACCTGCTATGCCATCATCGCGTACCAGACAGCATGGTTGAAAGTTCATTATCCTCATGAGTTTATGGCCGCCGCCCTGTCCTCAGAAATGGGAAATTCCGACCGGGTCGTGGCTCTCATGGATGAATGCCGCAGGATGGATATTGAGGTTTTGCCCCCCGATGTAAATGAATCTTTGGGTTCATTCACTGTCGCCGACAATAAAATATTATTTGGGTTAATGGCTATTAAAAACGTCGGCGCCGGACCGGTAGAACATATAATCAAGGCTCGGGAAAAGGGCAGTAAATTCAGTTCCCTGGCCGATTTCGTCTCCCGGGTGGATTTGCATGCTCTCAACCGGCGGGCGCTGGAATCAATGATTGCCGCCGGAGCGTTTGATTCTCTTTATAATAATCGGGCCGCCATGACCGAAGTTTTGGAGCAGATGATCTCTTACGGTCAAACCATCCAGGAAAAATCTCATACCGTGGATATGTTTGGGGGAGGTAAAGAAGACGCCACCCGGCGCGCTCCGGATTTGCCTGCCATTGATGATTGGCCCGTTTCCGCCAGACTGGGCAAAGAAAAGGAAATGCTTGGATTCTATGTTTCCGGACATCCTTTGATGCGCTACCGAAATGAAATAAAAAGATTCGCCGGGCTCAACTCAAGTGAAATAGGTTCCAAAGATGACGGTCGGGAAGTTCGAATAGGGGGAATAATTCAGAATGTCAAAGTTATGCTTGATAAGCGCGGCAATCAAATGGCTTTTGTCACCATCGAGGATTTTGTCGGAAGCATGGAACTAATCGTCTTTTCTGACCGTTATGAAAAGGCAAAGAGCTTTATTAATGTTGACGAGATAGTTTTAGCCTCGGGCAGTGTTTCGACCCGGGAAGGCCAGGCGGCCAAGTTGATTGTTTCCAATATTGTGCCGCTTAAAAACTTAAGCGATTATTATCACTGCAGGCTGGTCTTGAATTTGGATACTCAGGATATTACGAAAATAGACGCCATCTGGCCGATATTGGAATCTCATCGAGGCAAAAATGAAGTCATGGTATTGACGCGCCACAACGGAGAAGAACTGCAAATTAAACCCCGCAACTTACAGGTAAGCTTAGAAAGCGATATGGTCGATAAAATCAAAGAGCTTCTGGGCGGAGGTAAAGCATATCTGGCCCCCGTCAAATAACTAAGGAAACAAGAAAGCTCTTGATTTTTTTCGATATTAAGGTAAACTAAAAAATAACGGTACGGTATAATGTTTTGCAGGCATTGACTTCTTGCTATATTGGAGTGTTATGAGTAAATTACTTAAGACCACTTATCTTTTTCTGCCAATCCTGATCTTAATTTTACTCGCCGGTTTTGTTTTCGCCGATCCGTCGGCTAAAAAGGAAAAATCGACAAAATCACCCGAGAAAAGGGCGATTGCTGAAGATAAAATAAACTGGGTGTCTTATCCCGAAGGGCTGAAGCTGGCCAAAGAAAGCGGCAAAAAAATCTTTCTGGAATTTACGGCGGTCTGGTGCGGTTGGTGTAAGCGAATGCGCGCCACAACGTTCAAAGACCCGGAAATCATCAAAACACTTAACGAAAACTATATTTCTATTTCCCTCGATGGCGAATCTCGGGATACGATAAATGTTGACGGGTGGTTTACATCGGGTCGAAAGTTGGCCGGTGAATTGGGTGTTCGCTCCTTTCCATATTTTTGGTTTTTGAAATCCGATGGAGAAAGGCTGGCGCCTTTACGCGGATACCAAACGGCCGAAAATTTGATAAACATTCTGCTTTACCTCAAAGATGATACATATGAAACAATGGATTTCAAGCAGTTTCTTGCCGAAAGAGAACAGGAAAAGAAAAACGAAAAACCGTAAATCCGGCCATATACTATGCAAAATTCTATAAAAAAATTAAATCGCAAAACAATCCTGAATATAGCCTTAGTTGGCTTATTAGGCTTTATGCTATTTATAACTGCCTGCGGAGAAAGTGAAACGGCCGATACCCAGGCCGGAACGATTCAGAATAAATCTGCAGGTACATCGCAAAGTGCGAACAAAAATCTTCCGTCGATGAGCCATGAACGATTCGCTCTTCGTGATCTTGACGGAAATATCCGCAAATGGTCCGAGTTTGCCGGTAAACCGATTGTCATAAATTTCTGGGCAACCTGGTGCGGGCCGTGCTTAAGAGAAATGCCGATTCTGAAGAAACTATACGCTGAATATCAATCTCAGGGATTGGAAATTATAGGTATTTCGGTTGACCAGCAGAATACTATTGCCCGGGTTGTACCCTATGTAGAGCAACTGGACATTCCGTGGGTTATCGTTTATGGCGACAGGGAATCAGCTTTTGAATTCGGTTTGGGGCGAAGCGTTCCCACAACTGTTTTTCTCGATGCTAACGGCAATGAAACCGGCCGATTGATCGGCGCTCAGCCAGAACATATATTCAGAGCGGAGTTTGAGAAGATTATATAAACTGAAAAATGTTACCCATGTTCTGAATTTGTTTTAGCCTATATATGAACCAGTTTAATTTCCTTGAGGGAACCCACCTCAAAAAGCGCTACGCTTATTTTTGATATGGTCCACCGAGCCCAGCTAACCATTAAATTCCCAGCGATGGTTGCAACAATCATGACCCTGCATCAACGTTTTGGTCCGCTTCAAGTGTAACTGAGGGTGAACCATCTGTGCGTATGAAAAATCAGTATAACAAACAGCGGCATAACCGATATCGGTGGCGTTATGCTCCTTAAATATTTTCCACCACAGACATTCGGTGACTTTCATTTCATAAACGTTATCAGTTTTTTCAATATCAATCTTACTCATCATATTTTCATAAATCTTGCCGCCTTCAAGCCATTTACTGAATGAAAAATCCGGATCGGATTTTGTAGCCGGCGGATTACTATCATCAACCGCCTTTAATAGCATATTGACAAGGTTTTCCCGTCCAAGGTATTCACCGAACCGTGTCATATATTCAATAAAGTATTCGAACCGCCAGCGAAATGCCTGTTCATAAGTCTGGACAAAATCTTTTTGAAATTTATGCTTTTCCGGCTGCTCTTTACCTCCATTTCCGGCATTGATCAAGCTGGAAAAATTGGCGAGAGCGAGGCATGACATTCCGCATGCCGGTACTGTCTCAAGCATGAATTTCCGCCGATTTGACTTAAATAAAAAATCGAGCCTACCCATAAAATATCCTTTCTCTATCTGTTCAGATTTCCATTTTCAAAATGATTCAAGATTATTTAACACTCTAAGCAAATTATTCTCAAATTGCAAAATCTCTATTTTGGTGAAACCTTTATAAAAAAGCCTGTTCATTTCTTCCGATACCTCGGTATACAGTTTTTCCATCTTTTTATCTTTGCGGGTACGATATAATAGAAATTTACGCCGGTCAGAATCTGAGGCAACCCGTTTCAGATGACCGGCATTTTCCAGGCGGTCGAGCATACTTGTCAGGGTTGATTTACCGAGTGATGTTTTGGCGGCCAGCTCACTTATTGAAAGGCCATCGTTTTTCCATAGCACAAACATAATTTTGCCCTGCGCCGGATTAATAATATCTATATTATGACCCTTGAGCTTTTTGGTAAATATTCGACCGGCTAATCTGTGTATCTTTCCAATCAAAAATCCGCCTTGACGTTTTAACTTCATATTCACCTAGCCTAATTTGAAATCAAATACAGAGTTTACCCACCAGCCTTTTGCATACAACGGCACAAAATGCAGCAAAGTATAGTTGGGATCGTTATAGCCATCCGGAAAAAATTGCTGCCAGTCATCCTGCCAGAACATTTGTTTCAATTTCAAATCAAGGACTGGTTGAGCCTGACAGGTCAGCATAACGCCCTGAAATTTCTCGGGAAGGCAATAATATAAACAGACCGAGTTATTTGCAGCAATATGTTTGACCTTATCCGATGAAGTTTTGGTGGCAAAATATGTCTGAAAGCCCGTGTCAGGTTTACTGAAAACCTCTGCCAGATTTGGATAATTATTTTTGTTTCTGAGATTCATAACCGCTCTGATATGAGGGAAGCCGTCATTCCCAATCGTTGACATGTACAAAATGTCGGTACTGTTCATCAGGCTAAGGCATTTTTGTTTCATTTCATCAGTATTCAATTTAAGTTTCCTTCAGTTATTTAATTTCTATATAGTACTATACTATATAGAAATTATATGTCAAGGAGAAAATATCGTTTTTATATGTCAGTTCCTTGTTTCTTCTGTTCGAGGTAAAGCTACGGTCCGGTTACCTATCCTCTGATGAAGTTCCTTCGGGTGAGTTCCCGCTTACTTACCTGAGTGCTTAAGTTTGTTGGGGTGAGGAAAAATACTTTTTAATCATCCAAATTGTGACAATTACTCCGGGCACAAAACAGGCCAGGAACAAAATCAATGGTCCAATTTGAGTCTGAATATCGAGACGGGCCGGATCAAAAACACCATCAAGATAAACGAGGCGCAGGAAGTGTCTTGTCATAACCATCAAAAACACTCCCACAAAAACCAAACCGGCCGTCGTTAATATCATACCGCGGCATTTTTCAACGCCGGACACTCTGTAATTTATAATTATCGCGACGATATTAACGACGATAGCCGTCAGGAGCACGTGCAATCCCGGTGACGACAGAAATCTTATTAATATGTCGCGGTCGATGACCAGCAGGTAAATAGTCGCCAAAATAGCGGCTTTGATCATGCCTATCATGAATATTCTGCGCCCATAAACGAATAACTCAAGATTACCTTTGACTTTTTTGTAGTACAGCGTAAAGAGCTGGATGATGACTCCCGCGACAGTTATAGCTCCGGCTACTGCATGTCCCCAGCGGAAAAATGTCTGAATCCAGTTGGGATTGAGGCTTAGACCTTCGGGCGAGGCCTGATATAATCCAGCCCAAAGTTCAGGTTTGGAAGCCAAATCCGAAATCATGGTCAGCGTATAGGAGACATACACCAGCCCGACTGCCGCAATCGAAATCAATGTTATTCTTTTTCCGTCTGGCAAATTCTTTTTCAGGGACGCGATATACAGCAAGTAATAAACCACGATCAAAATCGGAACGATCATAAACCAGTTCCACCCGGAAATAATTGTCGCCGAGTAAAAGAATTTACCGTAGATCACCTGCAAAAATAAAAGGGGAGCCACTCCCAGGGTAATCGTTGCCGCCAGCGATGTGGGAAACGCTTTTAATTTGTCGAGCAATAATAGTTTCCGGTCGGGAGATTTTTTGGCAAAGATAATCAATAGAATTCCGCCGAAAAGAAAATTCATTGCGATCAAGTGAAGTGTAAACGTTAGCCAGTGCAAAATCGTAAACAGCCAATAAGGTCCGGGAATTGACATCGAAGGTCCCGACGTCAAAATTGTTATAATCGGTAAATTCATCATTGTGCACCTCCCCTCAAATGAGCGATCAGCATCTTCAACTCATTTTCATCTCCTGCGAAGGGAGGCATTTCATCGGTCAGGTCCTGCACCATCAGAACCAATTCCTCCGATTCCTCATAATCCAAATCCGCGAAGGTGCTCCCAATCTCACGATAACCGTTAAGCGTATGGCACCCGCCGCAGCGCCGGTCGAAAACGATTTGGTTTTTCTCCGCTTCCGTCAAATCCATCCGTGTGGATACGGGGTCAGAAAACGTATGTGAAGCCAGGAATTCCGCAAGATCGGCGGCATCTTTTTCATTACCCGGGAAGGGAGGCATTTTTCCGATAAAATGCTGCAAACGGGGAATAATATTGGCAATATGTTCCGTTTCCACACCCGCCAATTGTTCACCGAGAGAGTTATATCCGTCCAGCGTATGACACGATCGACATCCCGCCAAATACAGGTCTCGCCCGCGATTTCCGGTAGGGTATTTAACGGGCAGCGGTTTTTCAGAGGGTAAATTTGCCTCTTCAGATTTCAAGACATTATTGCTATAGAGGAAGTCGTAGATAATATAAGGCTTGCGAGCAGCTTCTCGTGACCATTCGAATCCTCCCATCGCCATTAGTCCCAGAAGCATCAGAATTGATGCGGAAACATATCCGGTATGGCGGGGGAAGACGAGAGTGCTCAAGACCGAAAGCAGCAGAAGCAACCCCGCCGAGAAAATCATTACTTGAAGAGCGATCGTCGGCACCATGCCGGGCAAAAAAGCCCCGGTAACCGATTGGGGAAGAACATTGTAATACCAGAGTCCGAACGGAATTGACACAAGGAGCGGAATGATAATAAACCAACCGTTACGCCGCATGATTTTGACTTTGAGGTCACGGTTTTTCTCCTTGGCGACCGAAACCGTCGCGTATAATCCGGCCAGCATTAAACAAATACAGGTCCTGAATAAAGTCGCCGCGAAATATGCGGGGTTGAAAAATCCGTCCCAGAAATTGCCGGTCGTCAGCCACTCTCCGGGGGTGAGCATAAAGGTTAGAATCCCATTAATGATCACCAGCGACAGCCAGGCGGCAATGAAATATATCCAGCCCACGGCGATATGCGTTTTGGCCGACAATCGCTTCCATCCATAATAGTAAATCATTGCGGCTGTTATTTCGATAAAGAAGAAAATCCATTCGGTTGCCCAGCCCCAGACAAAATTATTTATCAGCCATTTGGTACCATTAGGATGAATCAGCCCGATCGTGACCCAGATTCCAACGCCCGAAACGGCGCCGAAAACCAAAGTTGTCAGGGCAAAAAACTTAGAATGTTTTTTTACATACCCGAGGTGCGCATCATCATTTTTACGCCGCGCCCATATTTCCGCCAGGACGAGGTATAGCCCCCCCCCGATAGCGAAATGAGCCACGAACACGTGCAAAATGGCCACGACTGCTATCAGAATACTATTGGCCAAAAACGGTTCCCATATTGCATATTGCATAAAATCCCTCACAGGTCAAGAAACTCCCGCCCGCAATTTCGCAACATGGATTAATTAAGTCAATTGTTTTCTGAAATAGACGATTTTGTCCCACCCCTCATATCCGCAGCGGCGGAACAGAGCCATCGAGGGGAAGTTGACATCCTCAATGAGAGCGGCGAAGATTTCAACTCCCATTTCGCGCAAGGATTCTTCGGCTTTTTCCAGGAGCCTCTCACCCAGACGTTTTCCCCGGTAATCGGAGTCAACCGCCAAACGACTAATCCAACCTTTACGGCCATCGGAAGAAGCGATGACTGAGCCGATAAGTTTTCGGGTATCATCCCGGAGGAGGTAAGTGACAATATAGTTATCATAGATTTGTTGTTCGATTTTTTCGCGACTGTCTCGGTTGGCCCTGTCATAAGGCAGTCCGCATTTCTCCCAGAGCGAAATTAATTCATCATAATCATCGATAGAAAATAATTCGATATTCATTTTTACAGTCCGCATATCCCTCAATAAATATTAATCAATTATAAATCTGAATCAGGCCAAATCGAACTTTAAAAAACCGGATAATGCTTTTTGCGCTATCCGGTTTCTAAGGAAATATACGCCTAAAATGCTTTGGGATTTTTCTTCTTTTTCTTATTGGCTTTGGCGGATTTTAGTTTTGTACGCTCAATACCGGCCTTGGCTTTGGCGTGTTTAGGATTCAATGATAGCACTTGGGTATAAAGCTCGCCCGCGCGCGCAAAATAGCCCTCATTTTCCCAGCTCAAAGCCAGCGAATAGCAAATACGGGAACGAATAAGATTATCTTTGGGAGCGTACTTTTGAGAGTACTTGAATGAACCAATGGCCTGATCGAAACGCCCCTGTTTTTGAAGAGTCAATCCCAGATAATAATGCGCTTCCCAATTGTCTTTGTTTTTTGAAATGGCCCGGATAAAATGCTTGGAAGCCTGCTTATATTTTCCGGCGGTATAAAACTTTTTGCCCTGGATAAGATGATTATCCGAAGATATCTTCTGACCTCTTTTGATTGTGCCCTGTTCGGTTTCAACCGGACGGGATTTAATTACTACCGTTTTGCTCTGACAGCCAATTATAAAGAATAAAACGGCTAAGATGACGCATAATCTTTTCATGATTTCCTCCGTATTCAAATACCGCAATATTATTTATTTATCGGCCGATTTAGAGATACATCTGATTGGGAAAATGAATTTAATGCAGAACATCCAGGGCGCTGTTCAACATTTGCGCAAATAACCGGTTAATAATTAATGCATTGCAGTTGAGAAGATCAAATCTATTTCAGGAGATCGGTTAGTTTTTCCAGGATTGGCGCGGTCGAAATCTTTAATCTCTCGGAAGTATGACGCGCGGTTTCGATAATTTCACCCGGCTGTAAATTGAGATCATCATTCAATATTTGGAATTTTCCTGAATGGATTTTTTTGACAATCGCGAAATATAAATCGAGTATAAAATTTAAGGAGAAGCGGCCATCATCGGGCAGCTCATTGGAGATTTCGTTTAGTTTTTTCTCTGCCTCATCACGGTATTCAGATATCTTTTCAATATACCACTCAATCATTTCAGTGAAATTATCATTTTGTATATTAGATGAAATTATTTCCGAATAATCATTTTTACCAAGATTAAATTTCCGGGCCGTTTCCCGATCAATATAAATTAATGGTTCTTTACCGAACGTAAAATCTTTTTTGAAATCTCGAATTATATGTACCAGGTACGAAAACAAGGCTAAAGGTCGGGCGGCCTGTTTTATATCAAAGGATGGCGCTATCAGGTCGTTGTCCTTCTCGATGTACCGGCATCCGGCCAAGTGCATAAATACCGCCCCGGGCGCGACAGCGGCGCCTTCGGCGTAATTCAAAAATTGATCCATTGATTCAAAACGATTATGATAAACGTCAAATTCCATCGACCGCGCCAATTCAACAAATGGCCATTGTGGAATTTTGCACTTTTCCATCAGCTCATGCAACTCCTTCCCCTGGTGCGAAGAACCATCAAACTCCTTATTTCCAAACATCCGCGAGTATTTTTTAATTTCGCGCAGGACATTGTCAGATTGGCCCGATCCAAAATAGCCCGATGTCTTCCAATCATCTACGAGATCATCAATGATTCGCATTGCCGCGTAGGCGGCCAGGAAGGCATGGAATTTCAGTTCCGGTTTTAGAAAATTGGCGGCCAAAAACAGGTGAGGCGTGCCCTTTTGGGCCAGGTTGAGATTGTATTTGTTCGGATTCATATTCTATTAATTACGAGAGATTTCCACTCCCCGCGTATTATTTCCTGCCATGCTTGAAGAATTCGGAAAACATTTGCCTGATGTTTTTTCTTGTTGCCGGTATGTCGCTAAAATCAATATCGTCTAAATATAAATTTCGAAAATTAAAATAATCTTGGAGATGATACCCAACGCGACGCCCTCTGATGATATTTTGCAAAGCCGAAAGCGAATCGGAAAACAATATCCGGGCCCTCACCGATTTTCTATTTATAATTTTGGGAATTTCCATTCCCGTCGCAGCCCGACACAATAACACCGGAAAATCGACTCCATTGGCGATTGCCAGTGGCACCGAACCCCAGAAACGAGGATTGGCCTCAAGTAATTTATATTCCAAAGCGCCGTCTTTACTTGCGCTTTCTTTGTATTCAAACATAACCACGCCGTGCCAATTCAGTTTTTCAAGCAGCTTATTTAATGATTTGGTGTTGGGGTGGTTGTCAATATCCCACGGCTCGCGACTGGTCGAAGCTCCCCCCGAAATGGGATATTCACGAACTCGTTTATGTCCGAAATGTGTTATCATGTCGGGATTCTTCCAGCGCAGAGATGAAATACCAACACCCCGGCCAACCAGGTTTTCCTGTACAATTATATCTTCATCTCCCAGCTTCCGGCAGGCCGAGAAAAGCTCATTCTTATTTTGCACCCGATAGACGCCCACCGCCGATGTCGCCCGCCTTGTCTTGACTACAACCGGATATGCCAGTCCGGGTACGGTATTTAGAAAATTCTCAGGAGTGGAATAATCCTGCATCGGTTGATATGGCACATCGAATAAACCGGCTTTGTCAAGAATCTCTGAAGTTGGGGGTGTTTTATCGCCTATCGACCAGCTCCGGGGAAGAAGATTGTCGTCCAGAATCCCGGCGATTACTTCAAAAAAATATTTTTTATCATGCAATAGCAGCAATTTGTAATAGTTTTCGAAAGGAAACAAACTGCGCTCCCTGATATCCGCGGCTCGTTTGGCCAGAGCCATCATTTCGGCAGCATTGACCGGCAGGATAATTTCGAATTTATACTTTTGGATATGCTCCAAAACCGATTGAGCAAAACCTTCTTCGTCAATTTTGGGATTAGGATAAACCAGATTTTTTGATTTATCTTTGATGCGATTCGAATAAAGCCCGGGCGCGCCCGAACGATAATCTCCGGCGTTCACTTCAAAGCCGTCTCGGGCCAGGGATTTTAATATATTCCAGCCCTTGACGAAACTATTGAGAACCAGTACCCGGCCGCTCATCAACCGCCTTCCTTAATTTTATCGCCTATCAACAACTTGATAAAATTTTTGCCGGTATCGAGTACCAGATCATACAGCCAGATCGTCATATTATCCGACCACCGATCGGGATGCATATTCATATATATTCTTCGATAATCTTTGTTATTCATTAATTCCTTTAGCGAATTTAAATTAGACAATCCGACCGTGGGACAATTATCGATATGATCTTTTAGATTATACCGGGGATTGAATCGTCCCGTATCGGGAATATAAATATCGACATCATCGCCGGTAATGTCAATCGAGGCGTCACCGACCAAACGATTCGTTATTTTTTCTACGACTAAATCACGATCATAAGTAAACGCCAGTGTATCGAGCCAACCTTCTTTTCGCATCTGATAAACAACTTGCCTGTTATCAAAATCCGTTCGAGGATCACCGTGGGCGCAGATAGTTTTGATATTAAAACCAAGTTTATCCAGGTCCAAAAGATAACCAATGAAAAAACCAAGCGCATCTCGAAGGATTTGTTTGTTGGGGGCCTTCTTATGGGTGTCCACGTCTTCATAATGATACCCGATTTCATGATCCAATTCGGCTATCTGTTTGATGACATCCAGATTATTATCGAAAAACCGGCGGCGGAAATAGTAGGTCGTTCTAATTTGATATGCGGTTTCTATCCGGGCCATTTTGAGCGCTCTGACCGGGGAATAATCGACATCATGCCGGATTGCCACTAATTGATTTTCAGTCAGTTTGCCATTTTCTCGATCAATCAGGAACTTTTCAATTCCGACAATCGCTCGACCTGATTCTAAAATCAGTTCTATTAGTTTATGGTAGGCGTTAAATGAAAACAACATATTAGTCATTTGCAAATTCTTTACGTTACTTTCTCAATCGGCAATATTCGACATCATGACAACCGCATAATACCAATTTATATATACCAAGTCAAAATCGATTTGGATTAGATTATCGGCAGGATATTATTGGGATCAAATTCGTCTTTTAGCGCTCGGCAGTCCTGAGCCAGCGGGGTGCCGGAGGACAGCTCCCGCTTAAAAGCATCATAGTCCGGATGAAAGATAGACAGGTGTGGATGATTATCTTTTTGAGATAACGGTAAAATCCGAAATGACATTTCTATTATAAAACCCATCGTCCCCCAGCTATTATAAAATATTCGCGATATATCATACCCCGAAACGGATTTGAAGGTTTTGGCTCCGGGTCGGACAATCGTACCATCGGCCAAAACCGCCGTTAGTGATAACAGGCTCTTTGAAAATGGAATAGTGTGAGCGCCATCATCCGCAGCTAATCCGGCCGCGAGGGCGCCTCCGAACGATCCCGGATAATGAGTATCCCCAAATGGAAACCAGAGATTTTTCTTAGTCAGCTCTTTATTGACTTCCTTTAATGGATACCCGGCTCCAACCGTCAAGTAGAAATCAGCAGTGTGAATCTCAATGATATCGTTTAGCCGATCCGATTTGAAGACCAGGAAATCAGTGAATTTATCACCAGCCGGGTCAATATTGTTGCCAAAACCGGAAATAAAAATTGTCTGTTCGGCATCATTGGCGCGGTGGAAAATATCCGCCACCTGCTCGGCCGATTCGGGATGGAATGTCGGAATCGTCTTTTGCCAGGTCAATCCATCCGGATAATCGCCGGAAATTTCGATTTCGAGTTGCTTATTCATACTTGATAATATATAATGTGATGTCATATCACTGGTCAAGCAAATAATGAATGAGTCGGACTCGATGACACACGGAAGTAGCTATCGAAATACCGTGCTCATATCAGTCGCAGGGGTAACCGGATTGGTGTGGGGACTACGCTTTTTACCCTATCTGATTCCTCAAGGCAGGGTCTGGGGTGTAAACCATCTATTATTCCTACCCCCAGTCTATTTGTGGATATACGCCGCTCTGGGGATAATTATTTTATCGCTTTTCTTCCGGCCTGTGGCTCAGATAAGCAATCGAGTTTTCGGTAGTGCCGCTGCCGTGCTTTTGGAAAGGCCATTTCCCAAACGGTGGCTTTTCGCGGCGGTGTGTGCCGTTATATTTTTTTGGTTCCTCAAATTGCCGGTGTATCTTCTGGGCGATAGTTTTTCGGTGACGGCAAATATCTCAAACGATCTACCTGTTATTTACAAATGGTCGGAGATTGGCTCGATTTTTATGGCCGTGATTGTCTCAAAAATAATTCCCGTCGCCGGAGCCGAATCCGGGGTTTACGCTTATGGCGTAATTTCAGTTCTTTCCGGTGGAGCTACCATCTTTCTCCTATTCGCGCTGGCATATGAACTGGGGAATGATCGCACACAACGGTTGTTTATTTTCTGTCTGACATTATTTGCCGGATGGACTTTACTGTTTTTTGGATATACCGAAAATTACCCTGTCCTCTGGCCTTTTATAACCGGCTATGTTTATTTCGGAATTAGATACCTGCGGGGTAAAAACAGCCTGATCGTGCCGTTTGTTTTCCTGGCGGCATCAATGGTTCTCCATCTCCAGATCGCGTTTTTTATTTTCTCATTTATTTTGCTTTTATTCTCGCGAGGCTTACCGGCCCGACTTTATGAAAATCACAAGAAAATAATTTTGAGTATTATTGTCCTTGGAATGGCCGGTGCGGCCGTTCTGTTTTATAAATTCTATCAACAATCACTGGAATTACAAATTTATCTTATGCCTTTATTTGTCGGGCATGGCGCGACAGCGGGGTACACTCTTTTCTCTATCGATCACCTGCTTGATATCGGTAATCAATTGCTCTTGTTAATGCCGGCATTTCCGGTTCTGCTGATCCTGAGTTTCGGTCGCTGGAGAAAATTATTTACTGATCGCTTAAATCAATTCCTGATTCTTTTATCGTTAGGCGGATTCGCATTTTTGTTCATTATCGAACCGCGATTGGGGATGGGACGCGACTGGGATTTATTCGCTCTGGCCGGTTTGGCGCCGTTGCTTCTTGTCGCGAAAATCGCTATCGAAAGGCATAGCATATTAAGCCGGTTTTTCCCGGTAATAATCATTGCTTCACTTACCATGATTATGCCATATCTGGCGGTCAATATGAATTATGACAGCGCTGTCGAAAATTATAAATTTCTGCTTAGTCTCGATCGGGAGCGAGGCCGTACGGGCGTTACTAATCTGATAAAAATGTATGATGAAAAGGGGGACAAAGCGGTAGTTGACAGCTTAAAAGTAATTTTACGAGACCATTATCCGGCGGCAACTCTGGCCCCCACTGCATACGAGTTAATAGACCAGAGACGTTATGACGAAGCATTAATTATATCAGATTCGCTTTTTAAACTCGATCCATATTCAATAGAAAATTTTCTTCTCCGGGCATCTATTTTAATAAAACAGGAGCATTACGCCCGGGCGATTCAGGATTTGGAAACGGCAGCTGATTTGGGCCGTTATGATTCTCGCCCACTGATTCGGCTGGCTCAGGCGTATAATCAATTGGGACAGTTTGAGAAAATGATGATGGTTTTAAGAAAGGCTCAGCAGTGCGACGCCAAGTCTTTCAAAGTCGCCGAGGGATTATCCTCCGGTTTTTACAGTATGGGGCGTTATGACTCGGCTTTGGTTTACGCTCAAAAAATGATTGAGGTCGAAGTGAATAACCCCGCCGGATATATTGCCGCGGGGTTGTGTGCCCAGAGAAGCGGCAATCTAACCCTGGCCGAATCATATCTAACCAACTTTTTGAGACTTGATCCGGCTAATCCTCTGGCTAACCGAGCCAAAGAAATCCTGGCGTCCATTAACCGCGCCATAACGCAATAAACGGTAAGATAATTTAACCAGATAAAAAATTGATGGCGAATACTATGCGTAACTTATTATCTTGAGAAATGGACAAACGCAAGCCCCGATTTGAAATATATAATATCAGCGCGTTAAGTCTCCTGATTTTTATTTATGCGATACGTTTAATTGCGCCATATTTCCCCTATTCCCGCACCTGGGGATTTAATCATATACGCTTTCTTCCCGATTACTGGAATTATATATATCTGGCGTTAGGCTTATGCGTAATCGCCGTGGCTTTCATTTCATATCGCGGAATCGGTGTCAGGTTCTTTGACCTTCTACTAAATTCGATATCCAAACGATATTATCTGACCTGGCTTCTATTATCATTGTCAACCGGTCTTGTTTTTTGGCTCTTGCGTATGCCCACGAATTTGTTGGGAGATGGCTATTCGGTCATCAACAATATCGGAGGCGATCTGCCGGTCGTTTTCAAATGGTCGGAATCGGGAGTAGTCCGCATCGTCTATTGGGTATCATTGTTACTTCCGTATGACGGTCTAACGCGCGGTGAATACGCCTTTGCGATTGTATCTGTTATCTCGGGAGCTGTTTTTGTCTATTTCGTTTCTTTGATCGCGTATGAAGTGGCTGAAGATATCAAAGGGCGACTGTTAATAACAGGCACGGCGATCTTTTCGGGGTCAATTTTATTATTTTTCGGATACGCCGAAAACTATCCGATTCTATGGCCGCTATCGGCGGCATATATATTAACATCCATCCGATATATTAAAGGCAAGTGCGGGATATTCATTCCAGCCATATTAATCCTGTTGGGAATATATCTGCATTTACAAATGGTTTTCTTCGCATTATCATTTCCGGTTTTAATCTTTTCACGGGAATCGGGACAAATCTATTATCGCAAAAACAAAAAAACTATTTGGGCGGTATCAATTTTCCTGTCTGGCATATTCATCTACCTGTTTATACATCAATACTACTCTTCAATCGCGTTCAGGTCCCATATTCTTCCCCTCTGGCATGGTAAACCGATAACTTCGGATTACGCTATTATTTCAATCAAGCATTTTGTTGATATATTAAACTTGTTCTTGCTGACAGTTCCTCTCTGGCCGGTTTTGATAATTTTCGCTTGGAAATCTCGCCGGTTATTACTGAACGATGCCATTAACAGATTTTTTCTTCTATTTTCGGCGGGGGGTATGATATTCGTTTTGTTAATCGACCCCCGTTTGGGCATGGCCCGCGACTGGGATTTGTTCGCCCTGGCCGCTCTGGGACCAACATTGCTTCTGACGCGAATATATATTCAATCGGGCGGACTGAAATATCTTTATCCTGTTTTTATAGTCGCGTCTTTCGTGGTAACCCTCCCTTATTTGGCGACTAACCTGAAAAAAGAGCCGTCACTGGCATATATGCAGTCGCTTTTGGAGCTTGATCAATCAAAAAGCTGGTCGGGCAGAGTCATGCTTAGAGATTATCTTTCAAATAACGGTTATAAATATCAAGCGGATAAAATTAATGAGGAGACGGCCAGGTTATTCCCCCAAACCAACTGGGCCAATATCGCTCGGGGATGGTTAAACGCCGGACAAATAACAAAAGCGTCCGCCTACGCCGATTCGATTTACAATCGTGATCCTTATTCAGCCGATGGTTATAACATCCATTCCCAAATTTATATAAAACTTGGCAAATATGATTCGGCCCTGGCGATGATCAAAATTGCGGCCGAATTATCGCCCTATGAATCCCGTGCTTACACCAGTATGGCAACTATTTACCGTCGCATGAATAACGACTCCGAAATGTGGGAAGGTTTTCGCCGGGCGCAAAAATTAAATCCCCATGAGTATTCCAACCTGATGTTAATGTCGCAATCGTTCGCGAATGAGCGCGCCTTTGATTCGGCGATTGCTTATATCGACACTCTCAAAAGTAACTATCCCGACAGTTCCGAAAATTATTTGGCCGCCGGAGTAATATATCGTGCCAAAGGCGATTATGACAGCGCCATACATGAGCTTGAAATATATGTCGCCCGGCTTGAGGATGAAGCAATGCAAAACAATATCCTGCGCATGATTGCAGAAATCAAAAATCTCCAAAAATAAAAAAGCGCGGAAATATTCCACGCTTTTTTATAAAATTTATGAATGGCCTTCTATTTCAAATTCAATCCCAGCAATTTCATTTCAGTCATGTCCTCAATGCCGTACTTGATACCCTCGCGTCCCATGCCCGATTTCTTAACGCCGCCATAAGGCATATGATCAACCCGATAGGTGGGAATATCGTTTATGATTACGCCTCCGGCTTCGATATATTTGAAGGCATAAAAAATATCTTTAATCCGTTGCGTGAATAAACCTGCCTGCAACCCAAACTCTGAGTTGTTTACCTGATTTATCATTGTTTTAAAGTTGCGGTACTTAAATACCACCGCCAACGGAGCGAAGGCTTCTTGCGAGCAGACATTCATCGACATTTTAACATTACCCAACAGAGTCGGTTGCATCATCCGTTTCCGCCTTTTGCCTCCCGCCAAAAGTTTTGCTCCGCCCGCGACCGCTTCGTTGATCCATTTTTCAGTACGTTTAGCCGACTCAATATCAACCATCGGGCCGACATCGGTTTTTTCGTTCAACGGATTACCCATCCGTATCTTTTTTATCGCCGCTCGGAATTTGCGGATGAACTTATTGTAAACCTTTTCATGAACAAAAATTCTTTGAACCGAAATGCAGCTTTGACCCGCTTGTCCAAAGGCTCCATAAATTAATCTGGTTACCGCGAAATCGACATCGGCGTCGTCAGCCACCGCTACCCCGGCGTTGCCGCCCAGTTCCAGAACCGTTCGTTTATCCCCGGAATTATCTTTAATCCACCAACCCACCGGAGACGATCCGGTAAAGGTTATCACTTTCACTCGGGGGTCTTTGATTAATGGCGATGATTCTCTCGACGAACCGGGAAGAATCGACAAAGCTCCTTTGGGAAGCTCTGTCTTGTCGATTATCTCGGCCAGCATTAAAGCTGCAATCGGGGTTTTTGAGGCCGGTTTTAAAACAATCGGGCATCCTGACGCTATCGCCGGGGCGATTTTATGCGCCACTAAATTCAGAGGGAAATTAAACGGTGATATCCCGGCGACGACTCCGACCGGAAACCGCCTGACAAGTCCGATTCTCTCCTCGGAACCCGGCACCCAATCCAAATCCATAATTTCACCGCCGACCCGTTTGGCTTCTTCGGCCGCGACATGAAAACAATTGGCCGCTCTGTCAACTTCAGCCCGCGCGTCACGAATCGTCTTGCCCATCTCCATCGTCATCGTCCGGGCCAGCTTTTCTTTATTTTTCAAAATCCCGTCGGCGATGTCCTGGCAAATTCGTTCCCGAACATAGCAGGGAAGATTGCGAGTTGTCTCGAATGCCTTCCGGGCCACGTCAATCGCCCGCGTGTAATCTTTTTCCGATGCCGCCGCGACAGTGCCGACATGACTGTCATCATACGGCGATTCGACTCTGATTTTATTTTTGGATGAAACCCACTTTCCCGCTAAATACATTTTATATGATTTGGCCATAATACGCCTCCTGCGCTTTATTATATCGGGCAGACGATTTTGCCCGGTTTTTCAGTCAATTGACAAATATTTCAGAAGCATTCATTAATAAATCCCTCACAGAGCCTCAATTGCATTTTCTAATCTATAATACGATATGTATATAGGAAAATGTTTTTTTTGTTAATTTGTTCCGGAATTGATTCATATAAATGTCAATCTTGCGGAACAATTCCGGTACGACAGAGTCGCCATAATTTCAATAGGCGATTTGCGAACAAAACTTGAAATATTTTACAGTAATCCGAATTGTCGATGATGCTATGCTGTAATTCTTTCGTGGATATTTTTGACCTCCCATATTTTTAATTGCCCGTATCTGATTTCTTTTCATTCTGTAATCGTTTGAGGAGGTACATTTGTTCCGCTTCGGTCAAAATTTCCGAAAAATTCTCAACATCTCCATAGAAAAAGGGTGAGGCGTCAATATCGTTTTGCTGATTGTGGCGAACGACTTCGCCACAGATGCCGGGAGGAGTATATCCCGAGGCGAAAAACGCCGCCGCGCCCCCTATCATTAGAAGTCCTGCTGTAAATTTAATCCATTTCATAATCAATAATTAACGCTCTCTATCAGATAGCATCCGGGAACATTATCATAAACGCCAGAAATGCTACCGCCAGGGTCAAAATCAAATTGAATGACTGGCCCACGGCATAAAGCGTCATTGGTTTGCCACCATCCATGCGGCTGGCCAGATTTTTGAAATTTGATTCGAGACCGATAGCAACAAAGGCCATGCAGAAAAACCATCCGCGCATGGTTTTGGTAATCGGTTTTATAAATTCGGCCTCGACCAGTTTGAAATCACCGCCCATCGCCGGAACAACTATAAAAGAAAATATTACCGAGGCGCCGATAAACCCGATAACGAATTTCGGGAAACGGTTCCATATTTCCATCGGATTGGGACGGGCTCCGCCCGGTTCTCGTTCAACACTGTAACACCAGAACAGGGCCACACAGAAAGCCAAAATTCCAATTAAAACATTTTGGATCATCTTGACGACGGCGGCGACTTTTTCGGCGTCGGGACCGAGCATCGATCCGGCGGCGACAACCGCTCCGGTGGCATCGATTGTCCCGCCCATCCAGGCTCCGCCCAGGACGGCGTTCATACCAATTGCTTTTATGGCAATCGGCATAAATATCATCATCAGGACAGTAAAGATGAGCGTCATACCAACGGCCAGAGTCAAATCTTCTTTTTTGGCCCGGCAGGCGGCGGCGGTGGCGATGGCGGCCGATACTCCGCAAACTGAAGTAGCGGCGGCGATAATAATCGCCAGGGCCTTATTTTTCATTTTCAGAACTCGAACTCCGAATAAATACATGAACACGACAACGATGGGCGTGACGATCCAGGCAACCATTAGTCCCGGAGGCCCCAGGACAAGGATTTTTTTGAAGAGGATTTCGGCGCCCATCAATACCAGACCGGTTTTAATAAACAATTCCGTTTGCGCACCCGCTAAGAGCCATGATGGAGCGCCGATTGTATTGGATATTAAAAGCCCGATTAGAAGCCCCCACATGGCGTAACTGAGTCCCCAGTATTTAATATTGGTTTGATTGGCGACCCAATAAGCAAGACAAGCGAGCAGGAAAATAACTATAAATCCGGCAACATATTTCCCGACCGGCTGATTTTTCATGACCGCGATCGCTACCGCCGTTAGTATCCCCATACCGATCATCAGAGCCAAAAGCGGCAGGATGTTATTGCCGATGACGGTTCCGTCTTTAATAATCGCGAAAGCGTCGAGCGGACTCGTCGACCATTTACCTATTTTGGGAATATCTGGGATCCAGCGCAGAAGCGCGGCAATGATTATGGCAAAACCGATCCAGACCGCCCACCAGTCTTCATTCTTCCAAACATCATCCCAACCTTTGTTCATACAATTGACCCCTGCTTGAAAAACAATAAACTTATGAAAAACTATTTTTATTAAATCTCAAGTTAAAGCGATTAGTCGCTTAAATGTATATAAAACAAGGCGGTCATGCGACCGCCTTGTTAAGCTATATTCAGGCCGCCTTCTCGGCGACCGCGACAGGTTCCGGTGCCTGTTCCGGGGCTTTAACGTTTCGCGGTTCGCGTCCTATCATGGCAGCGTAAGTCAACGCCAGGGTCCGGTAAAACATGTGCGCGAATTTGGAATAAGGCATATACCAGAGGAGCATGTACACAAAGACAATATGGAAGAAATAGCTGAGATAAGCCAGCTCTCCGGTGCCCATCACTCTGATAAGCCATGAAGTCATGCCGGTAAAGCCAGTCAAAAAGATAATGTATAAGAACAATTGATCGGCGTAACCGCTCGCACCGACCGATTCTTTGTCGGCCCAGCGGCGGAAAATCATGATACCGCCTCCCAAAAATAGCAACAAACCACTGGCAACCCCAAGAAATTTCACAGGATGAGGCAATTCAAGAGGCAATTCAAAAAACGAATGGAGCGATTCCAAACCCAGCATATTCAAGTAGTGCGGAATGAATATAAATACAAATACCATACCGGTCGTAACCATAGCTCCGGCAAATCCGGCCAATAGAAGAATATGCGCCGTGGCGCGGTCTTTGTTGGCTTCACATTCCTTGAAACGGGAATGAGTAATCACTTCGGTAATAGTTGTCCAGAGCGCTTTTATAAACGGCACTTTGACTGTATCGCTTCGTGATTTGAGAGCTTTCCAGAATCGGGAAAAACCGATTGAGGCAAAGGCAAAGATTAAAATATTTCCCAAAACAAAGAGAGCGTCAACGGTACTGTGCGGAAGAAACAGATTGAAATCTACTATTTCGCTGGAAACGAATGCGAAATCGCCATTGTCCAGACGGGGCGCGGATACATAAATGCAGAAAATGAGAATCAAGACGGGGAATAAAAATAACGCCGGAAGAGCCCGGGGGTTCGCCAGAGCTTTGCCCATAAACGAGGGAAAAGCGAAACGTTTGTATATAAATGAGCGAATCGCGGCCAGGACATCTCCGGGTTTAGCGTCGCGAGGACAGTGAATCCCGCAGTCATTGCATTGGTAGCATAACCAAATATCGGGATCTTTAATAAGTTCATCGGTTTGACCCCACTGAGTCAGAATCATTTCCTTACGAGGATACGGATTATCGTCGGGAGAAAGGTTACAGACTACCGAACATGTAGCGCATTGAAAACACTTTTTTACCGACTCACCGCCGTTTTTCTTTATCTCTCGAATAAATTGCAAATCGGGATTAATCAGGCGAGGTTCAGCCATAATTTCACTCCTTGCTTTCTGATCTATTCAGAAGCATTTATATACACAGGCCAGATATATTTATCAACTATAAAAATAGACAGGTTCCTCCGCGCTGTCAAGCAATTTGTTATTTATTTCACAAGGACCGTATAATCTTTAGGCTTTCCTGGATTAATTTATCGGAACAATTCATACAATTTTTATCCTGTATGTATTGTCGGCATCACCGTGCAAAACAAAAGCAACGACAAGATAATTAACCCACAAATCAAGGAATACAGAATCTATTTTGTTCTCTATTAAATCAAATTGGGAAATTTATCCGCCCTGCCCTTGTAAGTCGTTATATATCACTACAATAATAAGACTTAGTGATCTGTATATCATATCCAGAGGTTCTTAAGCCGGTTTTCAACCTGCGCAATCCTTAAACAATTCGCAATCTGATTGATATTTACGGTTTTATTGCAGACTATTTCTAAAAAATACAGGTAATTTAAAATAGAGAAAAAACTTCATTTTCGCTTGACATCGCTTGTGAAAATATGTACATTCTCAGTGTAAAGAAGTGGTGTTTGTAGGAGGGTAAATTCATTTTTTTTTGCCCAGCTTGTGAAAAAAGTCACATATTTGATAGCAAAAAATGTCGGCGAATGTATTTTAGTGCGGTTATGTTTGTGAAAAGTATCACATTCTTACCGATAATAAATAGATAAATATGGCGTTTTATAACTTTTAAAAAAGGATAGGTCAGAAATGGCAAAATCCAATTTAATATCTCCTCATGGGAGCGACGAGTTAAAGATTTTGCTTCTTGAAGGTAAGGAGAAAGAAGAAGAACTGAAGCGGGCGAAGACTCTGCCCAAGGTCGTTATGTCCAGTCGAGAAACCGGCGATTTGATTTTCTTAGGTATCGGCGGATTTACACCTCTGGAAGGCTTCATGAACGAAGCTGACTGGAAGGGCGTTTGCCAGAATATGAAAATGTCGAACGGCATCTTTTGGCCGATTCCGGTTACTCTTTCGCATGACGAAGAAATCGAACCGGGTACCGATATTTGTTTGATTTCCGGCGAGACAAATGAAATCATGGGTACGATGAAGGTGGAAGAGTGTTATAAAATCGACAAAGAATTTGAATGCAAACACGTTTACACCACGACTGATCCTGAGCATCCCGGAGTCAAGATGGTGATGGATCAAAAGGAGTGGAATCTGGCCGGGCCGGTCAGGGTTTTATCCGAAAGTTACTTCCCTGAAGAATTCAAGGGCATTTATCAGCGTCCCGCGGAAAGCCGAAAAAGCTTTGAAGAAAAGGGCTGGAAGACTATCGCGGCTTTGCAGCTTCGTAATCCGATGCACCGTTCGCATGAGTATCTGGCCAAGATCGCCATTGAGGTGTCAGACGGTCTGTATATTCATCAATTGGTCGGCAAATTAAAACCGGGTGATATTCCGGCTGAAGTTCGCGTTAACTGCATCAATACCCTGGTTGAAAATTATTTTGACAAGGGTCGCGTCGTAACCGGCGGTTATCCCCTGGACATGCGTTATGCCGGTCCTCGCGAAGGACTGTTGCACGCTGTTTTCCGTCAGAATTTTGGCTGCTCACACATGATTATCGGCCGCGACCATGCCGGAGTGGGCGATTATTATGGTCCTTTCGATGCCCAGGAAATTTTCTTCAAACTTTGGGACGGCGCTCTGGAATGCAAGATGCTGCCGATTGACTGGACATTCTGGTGTTACAAATGCGGCGGCATGGCTTCCATGAAGACTTGCCCGCACGGTAAAGATGATCGTCTCTTCTTGTCGGGTACCGCGCTGCGTAAGTCTCTCTCCGAGGGCGGCGATGTCCCGGCGGAATTTTCCCGCAGTGAAGTTTTGGGAATTCTTCGGGATTATTACGGCGGATTGAAAGAAGAAGATAAGGTTGAAGTCAAGATGCATGGCCATGCTACCGGCAATGCTAAGACAAAGAAATAAATGACAAAAGAAGAAGCAAAAACCATAAACAAACGGGAAACTTCCAATTAGGAGGGATATATGCCAAGTTTTGTAATTCCCGAAAAATGCGACGGGTGCAAGGCGCTGGACAAGACCGCTTGTCAGTATATTTGCCCCAACGATTTGATGGTCCTGGATAAGGAAAAAATGAAAGCCTTTAACCAGGAACCGGAAATGTGCTGGGAGTGCTATAGCTGCGTCAAGATTTGCCCGACCCAGGCGGTCGAAGTGCGCGGTTATGCCGATTTCGTACCGATGGGTGCGATGGTTACGCCGATGCGGAGCACCGACAGCATCATGTGGACGGTGAAATTCCGTAACAACATGTTGAAACGGTTCAAATTCCCCATTCGGACAACTGAAGAAGGTAAAGCAAAGCCGACTGGCGGTTATGCTACCGCTCATGATAATTTAAACGATCAAACCCTGGCTCAAGAGCCTGAAGCGCTCAGATTATCTGAAGTGTACACTCTTAAGTAAAATCTGGAGGTATTAAGAGAATGCAAAATTTCGAAACTGTTGAAGTCACCACAGATCTTCTGATTCTCGGTGGTGGTATGGCAGCTTGCGGCGCGGCAGTTGAGGCTTCCTACTGGGCCAAAAAGAACGGTCTTAAGGTAACTTTAGTCGATAAAGCTGCGATTGACCGCTCCGGCGCCGTTGCCATGGGTCTTTCGGCCCTGAACCAGTATGTTGGTTTGACCGATGGTGAAAACACGGTTAAGGATTATGTCGATTATGTCCGCATGGACCTTATGGGCATCATTCGTGAAGACCTGGTCGCCAATATTGCTCGTCACGT
This sequence comes from Candidatus Zixiibacteriota bacterium, assembly GCA_036480375.1. Taxonomy (NCBI): domain Bacteria; kingdom Pseudomonadati; phylum Candidatus Zixiibacteriota; species Candidatus Zixiibacteriota bacterium. The sequence continues at coordinate 71,522 of JAZGGI010000024.1, read as the reverse complement.
TGATTCAACCGTACACCTTTTTGAAAAATGGGGTTTGCCAATCTGGACCGATGAAAACGGCAAATTCGTTCATGAAGGTCGTTGGCAGCTTATGATCAACGGTGAATCCTACAAAGTTATCGTCGCTGAAGCGGCCAAAAATGCTTTGACCGAAAATGACGGTGAATATTTTGAACGTATTTTCATTACCGAACCGCTGATGGACGGCGATCGCATTGCCGGCGCAGTTGGTTTCAGCACTCGTGAAAACAAATACTATGTCTTCCGTGCCAAAGCCACTATCTGTGCCATGGGTGGCGCCGTTCATGTATTCAAACCACGCAGTACCGGTGAAGGCCTTGGCCGTGCCTGGTATCCTCCGTGGAACTCCGGTTCCTCGTTATATTTCACCGCGCGTGCCGGCGCTGAGTTAACCTCTCAGGAAATCCGGTTTATCCCGGTTCGTTTCAAAGACGCTTATGGTCCGGTTGGCGCCTGGTTCCTGCTCTTCAAAGCAGCTGCGACTAATGCCATGGGCGGTAACTATATGATCGAACGCCGCGATGAACTCGAAAAGTGGAAACCGTATGGTTTGGTAAAACCGATTCCGGCGAATTTACGTAACTGGCTCGGTATGCTTGACGTCATGGAAGGCAAAGGCCCTATCTTTATGCGTACTGACGAAGCGATTCAAAGGATCGTGTCTGAGGCCGGCGACGAAAAAACCGCCAAGAAGAAACTTAAAGAACTCGAAGCCGAAGCCTGGGAAGACTTTCTGGATATGACCATCTCACAGGCTATCCTGTGGGCGGCCAGCAACATCGAGCCTGACAAGCAGCCCTCCGAAATCGCCGCGGCCGAGCCGTACTTCATTGGTTCTCATTCCGGCGCTTCCGGCGCTTGGGTTTCCGGTCCGGATGATCTCCAGAATGACGAAACCAAAGGTGAATACTTCTGGGGATACTCCAACATGTCGACTGTCAAGGGTTTGTTCTGCGCCGGTGACGCCTCGGGCGCCTCGTCGCACAAATTCTCCTCCGGTTCACATGCTGAAGGTCGTATCAGTGGTAAGGCAGCCATCAAGTTTATCGTTGAAAACAATGACCAGCCTAACGCCAACCAGGGAAAAGTCGATGAGTATAAGGCTTTGGCCCTCAAACCTCTCGAAATCTTTGAGGCTAACAAAGACAAAACGACTGACCCGAACATCAATCCCAACTACATCCGTCCGAAGATGTTTATGTTCCGTCTTCAGAAGATTATGGATGAGTATGTCGGCGGTGTCTCGGCTCAGTTTACGACCAATAAAGCCTGTTTGGATAGAGCCCTTGATCTTCTCACCTTCTTGAGAGAAGACTCTGAGAAGCTGGCGGCTGAAGACCTGCACGAACTGCTTCGTGTCTGGGAAAACGTCCAACGTATGTGGCAGGCTGAAGCTCATACCAGAACTATTCTCTTCCGTGAAGAGACTCGTTGGCCGGGTTACTATCGTCGCTCAGACTTCCCGGCACTGGATGACGAGAATTGGCACAGCTTTGCCAACTGCCGCTGGAATCCCGAATCAGGCGATTGGGAAATGATCAAGCGCCCGATGCTCCATGTTTATCCTGAAGCTATTGAACATGAAGAGGCAACCATGGCGTCGGCTTAGGTCGAAGTTGGATAGTTTAATTTCGGCACGATACGCGACAATTAATCCTCCGGGCCCAGGCCCGGAGGATTTTATTTGTAATCTAAACCGGATTTTTTGAGTATATTGGGATTATGGAAAACAAAGATACAAATTGTCCGCATTGCGGTCAACCGATGAAAAAATGGGCTCCCCCGGAGCAATCAACCTGGGGTGATCACCCGCAATACGTCTGTTTCAATGACGAGTGCGGATATTATGTTAGAGGCTGGGAACGAATGAGGACAGAATATAATCAATATGCCTCCTATCGTCATCGTTACGATCCCGTCACCGGTCAGAAAGGTCCGCTGCCGGTCTGGTCGCCCGATGCCCATAAAGACGCCATTGTTGAAGATGGAGAATAGATAATGCGGGAAATTGAAAATCTCAAGAAAGCGATACTCGAAGACTATCCGCGTATGGATGAGAAAAGCGAATTTTGCTTTAAATGTCATAAGGATGTTCCCTGTTTTAATGATTGTTGCGGGGACGTGAATATCTTTCTGACTTCTTATGATATTATTCGTCTTAAAAATCGCCTAGGGATAACCTCGGGTGAATTTCTTTCACGCTATACAATTTCTCCGTTTGACGAGAACGCTAAATACCCGGTACTGCTTCTCAAAATGGAGGACAATGAGAAGAAATCGTGTCCGTTTGTCGCTGAGCAGGGATGTACGGTTTACGAAGATCGCCCCTGGCCATGCCGCATGTATCCTTTGGGATTGGCATCGCCCAAAGCCGACCAGACGGACAATGAGAGAGACTTCTTTTTTCTGCTTAAGGAGGAGACCTGCAAAGGTCACAACGAAGATAATACTATCACCGTCGGTGAATGGCTGGCCGACCAGGGTATTGAAGAATACAATGAATATGGAAACTGGTTCAAAGAAATAAGTCTCAGCGATTTCTTTGAAAAAGGGAATCACATCGATCCCAAGCGGATGGAGATGTTTTTCACAGCCTGCTATAATATTGATAAGTTCCGGGATTTTGTCTTCAAGAGCAGTTTTTTAGATAAAATTGAAATCGAAAATGAGTTGGTTGAGCAGCTTAAGTCAGACGATATTAAACTTTTGAAATTCGCGTTTGACTGGATTAAATTCGCTATTTTTGGCGAACAGACGATGAAAATCAAATCACAAGCGCTGGAAGTCAGCAAAAAGAAAATGGCTTCCGATATGAATGACATCGTCCCGGTTCCCAAATGGCGGGCGGCGTTTGGCGGGTTCTCTGAGGAACAAAAAGCCATTGCCAATAACACCAATTGGAAATTTGTCGAAGGCGTGACATCACCGGTAGAACTTTCAATTCATGTCACGAGACTATTCGCGGATGGAATGCCGAAGAAAAATATTATTGATGAATTGATCAAGCGAGGTGTAAAAAAAGATGCCGCTTTGGCCCATGTCAGCTTGCTTGAGAATCAGCTGAAATAGCATAAACTGCGCCGGGGACACCTGTGTAATTGTTCGGCAAAGTAAAGCGCCTCACTCCCTATATATTATCTACAATCCACAATTGATTTTCATAAAAATAATTTCTATAACTTTAATAAAAACAATTGTTTCGTCTCCTTGACTTTCAAATCATAAATAGTATTTTAATTAGGTCTTTCAATAATTCCATTTGGGGATAATAGGTGCGGGAGGATATCATGGCAAAAAAAACCAATAATAAAACCAACTCTTTACAAATAGATATGCAAAAGGATAAAAATGTTTCTATGGAAAAAAATAAGAAAAAAATCCTTGTAATTGGGGATCTTTTTATTGATGAAAATTGGCTTATGGCCAAGCACGAAAGTTATAGTAGCACCAATGTGGGTAAGCATCATTACATAAGTTACCTGGAGGGGCCGAAAAGCATGATTTTTAGTTTGTGCGGTGTCGGAAATTCATTGAAAATATTATATGGGCCGGGCAGATCCGAAAATTTAGAAGAGGAAGAAGAAAATCCATTATTAAAGAAATATGAACTTTTAGGCGTTAGCGCCTGGAATCCTCGTGATAACGAAATTATTGAATGCGTATTATGCCCCAAAAAACACCGTGATAAAAGTATGAATCCATACAAATTGGAAGGGCTCAAGGTTCCTGACCATTATAAACCTGACGATAATAATTCTAAGGCAAAGCTCAGACGAATCTGTCCCTATGATGATTGTCCTTGTGAGTTGCAGGATCATCTGGAAATGATAAATCTATTTAACGAAGAAAACTCTAATCACTCATCCACAAATCGGATTTTTCGCATATATGAGGGATTCGGCGGAGATCAGCCCGAATTACTTTATCGATTTGACTGGAAATTAGAAATTGACGAAAGCAAACTACCCGACAAAAGGATAAAAGATATTATAAAAGAAATAAAGGATGTTGAAGCCGTGGTCATAGTCGATCATGGAAAAGGAGTTATAAATGATAAGGTGATAGAAATTCTGTATGAGAAATATAAAGATAAGAAATGGTATGTTCGCTTGAAGCGTGCAGAACCATCATGGTTAAACTATCTTAAAAAAAGGAAAAAGAAATTAAGACTAATTATCAAAGACGAACAATTAATTAAGTATCAATACGGTATCCGTCGTTATCGTCATGGGGCTTATTTGGGTCGAGGGGCTCTTGAGGCGATGGGCGACATGCTTGGCCTTCATACATATAAACATGGTAAAAGAAAGGAACAGAATAAATATCCCAAAGCATTGCATGCGGCTATCTTATTTGAAGATAATTCCGCACTGGCAGCCAGCAGACCGGATAACTCAAATGACGCCAATATGTATTACATCCCACCGCCGTCAGGTGACATTATGCCGATCCAGGTAGGGAGAACCTCCATTTTCTTCAATTCGCTGATTCATCTGGATCTGATGTCGGATGAGGATGAGGCCGGATCTAATTCAGATAATATCTATGATTTGTGCGGTCGCGCTTTATCTAATATGTATCGTTGGACGCAGGAATGCACAGACGCCTGGCACGATAAACAGCCGGATCAGCTTAGCGGGCCATTCGACCAAGTGATTATGTGGAATTCTCTATCATCCCCTCCCTCAAAAAAACCGAAACGCCAAGCTTTAAAATATGGACGATCCTGGGAGGACTGGAATAGGTCTTCAAAAGAACAGGGAATAATTTTGCGAAATAAGAATGAGCAACGCCAGACAGATGAATTGCAAGTGTGGCGGTCATGCGGAACATTGACAGATTATATATGCCCCGGTGGAGCAAAACGATCTGCAATAAACAACCTGATCTCTTCGCTGAATAGTTTCAGTAAAATAGAAAATCCCAAATTTCCTTTCAATTGCCTGTTTATTTCCGAACCGGGTTGGGGCAAAAGCTACCTGGCCCGATGTTTATCTGATCATTTTGACTTTGAATATTTGCCGTTTTCAATTGCCCAGATGGCTTCAAACGAGGATCTTATTGATTCATTTAAAGTAATTGTCTCTACGCAGAAACGGACTAATAAAAAAGTTTTGGTATTTATGGATGAGACCGATGCCAGGATTGAGGGACACAACCCTTTGGGGCTCTTTCTGGGGCCTATGTGGGACGGCGAATTCAAAATTGAAGGCAACACAAATAAAATAGATCCATGCGTATGGGTATTTGCCCTGACGAAACCGGCAGATTCACTTACGGAATCTGACAAAGGCAGAGATTTTTTATCGCGTATTAACGGTCACATCCTAAACCTGGATTACCTTGAAGAAAAAGACCGCATTCAGATACAGCATAAAGTGGAAGAAAGTGAACGTCAAAGGAGTTTGGATAAAAACGCAAAGCTTAGCAAAAGCCTTAGAACAGAATTAGTTTATCAAGGGATTTTTCAATTTAAGAGGTCTTTTGGACCCATCACGCATGTTGACAAAAAAATATTGGAACTCTTTTACAATATTCGTCCCAAAAATGGAATTCGGAGCCTACAAATATTCGTAAATAAATTTACACCACCTGTCAAAGGTATTATCAGAGCCGCAGACGCACCCAAATTAACCGGTTTGGCGGCTGATGCAGAATTAAGCAGACATATTAGCATTCTTGAGCAGGATTGGTATGATATGAATTTCAACTTAGCGGAGGCCGAGGATAATGACTTGGTAAAAATATCTTTTCAACCGGATCGATAATTAATATTTATTTAATTTGATCGAGATGTCATCGAAGAACTGATTAAACGTGGCGCAAAAAAAGACGCCGCTCTGGCCCACGTCAGCTTGCTTGAGAATCAGTTGAAGTAATCATTGAGGCAGTTGGATCTCGTTCAAATTTCCGATAGTCGCGAATAAATTCATTATCCGATTTCAGTGATTTTATATATTCATCAAGGTAATCAATAAACAAGCTGTGCAATTCCGGCATATTAATTATCAATCTGTAAATAGCAAAGCGTGTTCCCCGTTCAAATGGTTCTTCCCATAAAAATGACGGCAGTCGCACGGCATAATCTGGAATTAACCGGGTGTAACACAACCTGAGGATAATTTATTTTTTTACGGCGATTGTGAGACAAACGTGCGTGAATCCGTGTATCTAATAAACTATGTCTTCAAAGGCGGTGACCCGCCACAGGTGGGGTGTGCGGGGGAGTAAGCGGGTAAATTATTGCCAATTCCAGGAGACTTTTGTATATTCAAAATACAAAGGGACAAACCGTGTTTTTGAATCCCTATATGGGAAATCTCGGTTAATTATTGTTAGGCCGAGACGAGACAAACTCGAGGTTGATCATGGAAACAGTAATGAGGGAGCGGGGAGTAGCCTTTCGGAACTGCAAGCGCGGGCTACTTATGTCCTGGACAAAAGAAGTGTCTTATATTCTCAAAACGGGAGATTTCATTATGTTTGGACTTATTCAAAATGCTGCCGGACTTTTTCACGTGATCCCTGCCGTCGATCTGATCCGGCTGAGAAACCTTGCCTGGGGGATCTGTTTCTGCCTGCTGTTCGCCTCAATATCTTCTTCCGCTGAAGAGTCTTCGCAGCCTGCAGATCCTCCTGATGAGAAAATGCACTGGTTCAGTTTAGGAATCGGTACCAGTTCAAGTCATGCGCCAGATGCTGGCTCTGGCGCTTTCAGGGTTGGCTATTCTCAACGTGTGTGGAGGGGCATTCTAACCGGCAGGTTCATTTGCGCATGGCAGGATGACAAAGAAGGAAATATCTCGGGCATTGGGACAAGTAAGATCAGGCCGCTGGAAAATACCCGGGACTATGGCGTGCTCTATGGCTGGTTCACTAAGAGTGCCAAATTCATGGTTTCTCTCTCAGGCGGATTGAGTGTGTTAGAAGGAGTCCGGCACGGGGAGCTGATTTCCCACGAGATGAGCTTTTTACACACGGAGACCATATACGAAAAAATTACCTACAACGCTATCGCTTTTCCAGTTGAAGCACAAGTGTACTGGACGCCACTTAGACAATGGGGATTCGGGCTGTGCTGGTTCGTGGATTTCAACAAGGAGAAAAGATTTTCCGGGGTATTGGTATCCGTTCTGCTTAGGTATTAGATAATGGGGAGCAGAAGAATGTAGAATTAGGTATCAGGCAATATTAAACCCGGATTTCCCAGATGAATCTGTACACAGGGGTTGAGATTAGTTAGTATATGGATTATGGAAAATCAAACAAATGCGAAGTTAAGGGTATGAAAGTACGTCTTTTTTCCAATACCGAGAGTGAAATTTTGTTTTTATCGTATTCCTGAATCGCGCCAAGGATTTCTTGTATTGTGATTTTCTTAAATTTATTAATGGGTGACGGCATTTGATGATTCACTTACTCGACTTAAGATAAAACTCGGGATTGACCATTTACTTTTTCTTTTTTCTTCGGTGCCAGAAAATATAGAAACTTATAAGGATAACGCAGAAGCCGATCAAACCGAAAGTAATTTCAGAAGAATACTGATGCCACAGGGCTTTTATCGATTCCTCGTTGATATTTTCCAATTGCTTGCCCGCTACATATCCAATCCAAACAAGTATGGCAACCCAGATACCGGCGCCGAGGCCGGTAAATAACAAAAACCTTCCGATATCCATGCGAGCCAATCCCGCCGGGAAAGAAATATATTGTCTGACCGCCGGAATCAGTCGTCCCGTAAAAGTAGAAATTTCTCCATGTTCCCTGAAAAAGGTTTCGACTTTAATAAAACGCTGAGGCGGTAAAAATATAAATTTCCCGTACCTGTTGATAAAAGGCCGTCCCAGCCAGACCGCCAGATAATAATTCAGAAGCGCTCCCAGCCAGCTTCCCAAAATACCCATAAAGATAGCAAGCCAGGGATCCATTTGTCCCTGGGCCGCCAGAACTCCGGCAGGGATCATAACGATTTCACTGGGAAATGGGAAAAAGGAACTTTCGAGGAGCATCAGAACCACGATACCGGTATATCCAAGGAGCAAAAATATCTCGAGCAGATTTTCTATCATTTTATTTCAATCGCCTGATAATCAAAATTAAAGTTTCCTCACCTGAACTCGCTTTATTCGCCCGCTGTCCATTTCAAGAATTTTAAATTGGATTTTATCGTATATTACTTCATCTCCCAATTGCGGCCGATGGTTCAGATTCTCAATAATAAAACCGCCGATCGTATCTGAAATCTCTTCCGGCATTTGGAGATCAAATGATTCGTTCAGTTCATCCGGTCGGAGAGAAGCCGCAACACAGGCCATTTTATCGGAATGGGCAACAAATTCCGGCTGGGCGGTATCATGCTCATCCTGTATTTCGCCGACGATTTCTTCAAGAATATCTTCGAGCGTAATCAGACCGGCGGTACCCCCGAATTCATCAAGCACGATCGCGATATGTATTTTCTTTTTTTGGAATTTCCGGAGTAGAACGGTTAGAGGCATTGAATCGGGCACGAATAGAGGTTTGCGGATGATATCTTTCAGGATAATCATTTCATCATGAACCATGAAAGATATCAAATCTTTAGTATAGATAATGCCCTCTATGCGATCCAAAGATTCCCGAAACACGGGGTAGCGGGAATATCCGTGAGTGGTCATAACCTTGACGATTTTTTCTCTGGGCCAATCCAGCCTGATGCTGATAAAATCGACGCGGGGCGTCATCGATTGCCGAACGGTGATATCCGAAAAATCAAAAACAGATTTAATGAGTTTCTGTTCGGTTTTATCGAAGACACCTTTTTCGATGCCCTCGGAAATCAGGATATTGATTTCTTCTTCGGTAATGCCGGTCCTCTCCTGAGTTTTTGAAAATCCGAAAATCCTCAGGATAAATCTCGCCGAACCGGTGAGAAAAGTAACGACGAAGAAACTCAGTTTTGAAAATATTGAAATCGGTCGGGTAACTAAGATGGCGATTTTTTCGGGAGCGGCCAGAGCGATATACTTGGGAATCAGTTCGCCGATGACAATGGACAAAAACGAAATTACAATAACGACAATCCCAATCGCAATCGGCCCGGCGGCGTTTTGAATGATCTCTATTGGGATTTTTTGAAGAGACGGAACAAGATACTGAACCAGTGTCGCGCCGCTGAAGACACCCGCCAGAGTAGCAACAAATGTTATACCGACCTGGATGGTGGCCAGAAATTTATCCGGGCGCGCTATAAAATCCCGAGTACGAGCGGCTCGGGTATCGCCTTTCCTAGCCCAGTTTTTCAGGAGACTTTTGCGCGAGGCTATAAGGGCAAACTCAGAAGCCGCGAAAAAACCGTTGGCCAAGATTAAAACCAATATGGCGCTAAGCTCTAAAATCGATCTGTCCATAGGCGGGCCGATAAATAGCCGCTTAGAATCTCCTTAATTTAGTGTTCCCATTGCCATCGCTTCCAACCGTTTGACTCTCTCAGCCACCGGCGGATGGGTTGAGAAAAGATTAGTGATTCCTTTGCCCGATAAGGGGCTGGCAATGAAAAGATGGGCTGTGGCCGGTTTTTTGTCAAGGTTCAATTGTACCGGAGCGCGATGTAATTTTTCGAGAGCCGAGGCAAGGGCGAGGGGATTTCCCGATATTTGACTGCCGACGCGATCGGCTTTATATTCACGCGAGCGCGAAATGGCCATTTGAATCAGCATGGCCACTATCGGGGCAACGATAGCGATAGCTAACAATTCAAAGATTCCCCCATTGCGATCACTGCTCCGGCCGTATCCGCCGAATATGGCTCCCCAGCGAGCGATTGAGGCGAGAATTGCAATTGCTCCTGCGATTGTGGCCACGATAGAGCCAATCAATATATCTCTATTCTTGACATGCGCCAGTTCATGACTAATAACACCGGCCAGTTCATCCCGCCCGAGAAGCTGCATCAGACCTTCAGTGACGGCAACGGCGGCATGATCTTTATTGCGGCCGGTGGCAAAAGCATTGGGCGCTCGGGTGGGAATGACATAAACTTTGGGCATCGGCAATTGGGCCATCTGGGCGGCGTTTCTGACAATGCTGATTAATTTGGAATCGGCATTCTCGTCGGTTGGACGAGCGCGATACATTCTCAAGACAATTTTGTCCGAGAACCAATACGAGAAAAAGTTCATCAGGACGGCCAGACCAAAAGCGATGACCATCCCCCGCTGGCCGCCGAGCATGAATCCGACGGCGACGAACAAGATCGTCAGGAGGAGCAACAAAAAAGTTACTTTTAGATTATTCATAATTACCCAGTTATCAATACGTTAATGGCATAAAATATTATTGAGTACATCTATCTATACACCCAAAAAACCGTTGCGGTTTCAAAAAGTTTCCATCTCGCCACTTAATAAATTCGCATTTCACAAATTAACATTTTACAGGAATATAATAATAAAAAAACCGGCTAAAACAAGTGTTTCAGCCGGTCATAAACGTAGCCATTTTGCTTATTTTCGATTACGCTTCCTTTTTGTTCTGCCCCATTCAAGAGGCTCTTCAGTATCCTCATCTTTGAGCGGAGCGATATCCTCCGAAGTTGAGTCGATCCGAGAATCCTCAGGTAAAGATTCCTCTACCGGTTCGGGCGGAGCATCAGAAATTTCTGATAACTTTACCGTAATTTTGTCTTCCGAAGTCGTTACATCATCAACAGACTCCTGACTATCAGATTCCATTGGCGATACTTCCGAAACAATCTTACCCGGAGTATCAGGCATTTCGGTTTCAATCGGTCTGTCAGCTTCGGGTAAAGACGGGTCATTATCCGACATTGAAATCATATCACCATTATCGCTTGATTCCTGTTGAACTTCATGAGAATCAGAATCGTTTGATGAATCAGATTTTTCAGCGGTGTCATTACCCAGGACAGCTCTATCCAATCGTTCGAATTCTTTCTTCGAACTTTCCGGTATCGATTCGGATTCAGTCTCAACGGAAGGGCTTGTTTCTTCAATTGTTGCATCAGAAGAAATTTCCATCGGTTTCGATTCTAAATCGAAATTGCCCAAATTATGGGCATCTTCAGTAGCCTTCTCTTCCTCTCCATGATCACCCGATAAATCGGGTACTTTTAGATCATCGAGAATGCTTGAAGGAAACTTCGGGACATCAAAAGTGTTGCCTGAATTCGAAATCGGTTCCGATTTTTTTAAAGCGGAATCATCATTTTCAAATTTGGAATCAGGCTTTTTCTTCACCGGAGATGATTTTTGTCGCCTGCCAAAGATTGGCTTGTCGTCGGCAGATTTCTCACGCGCTTCCCCATTTGATTTGGAAACCCGCGGTTTTGCTTTTGCAGTCGGTTCCACCTTCGGTTCAACCAGTGATTTAGACGAACCTGTTTTTCGGGACTTTTCAGATCCCCGAATTGGTTTTTTCTTAATCGGTTCATCGCCTGAAATTGATTTCCGAATGTCTTGCGGACCATATTCCTCACGACCACCTTTAAGAGGAGACGAATCAACTTTATGAATCCTCTTGATGGGTTTCTGCGCCACGCGACTTGATTTGCGCCCTCTTTTTTCGGCGGGTTTAGTGGCCGTTTTGTCGGGTACGCTGCTCCGTTTCGAAACCGTCGAGATCGGTTTACCCTTTACCTTACGCGTCGAATCTGGTTTCTGCCGTTTTCTGGGCGTATCTTTACGACGCGCGGTCGATTTCATCCAGGTTGATTTCTCGGGTTTTCGTCTTCGCCGATCAACGAGACCGATCTCGGCTGTAGTGGCGATTACGGCGGCGCCGATTGAATCGCCCCAGACGTTTACGGTAGTGCGACAGCGGTCAAGGAACCAGTCGATCGACAAAATCAACCCGATTCCTTCCAGAGGCAGGCCAACCGCCTGCAAAACAAGCACCATCGTAATCAAACCGGCCTGAGGAATTCCTGCCGCTCCAATCGAAGCGAGTACCGCCGTCAGGCAGATAGTAATTTGCCCGACAATCCCGAGGGAAATCCCATAAGCCTGCGCGATAAAGAGCGCGGCGACGGCTTCATAAAGAGCCGTTCCGTCCATATTAATGGTCGCGCCCAAAGGCAAAACGAACGACGATGCCCGTTTGTCAATGTCATTTTTTTCCGCGACGCAGTCCATCGTCACCGGCAGAGTCGCCGAAGAAGAAGCTGTCGCAAATGCGGTCATTAACGCCTGAGACATCCCGACAAAATACTCAATCGGTGATTTCCCGGCCATAAACTTAAGGGCCAGCGGGAGAATGAAAATGCCGTGGATCAATAGTCCGATAATCACGACAGCGCTGTATTTGCCCAAAGCGGATAAAATTGAGGTAAATTGACTGAGGCCTCCTTCAGCCGCCAATTGACCGGCAACAAGACCGAAAATTCCGATCGGAGCGAACCACATAATCAGATGCACGATTTTCATAAAGACATCGTTCACGGCATCGCAAAAGGAAATCACAGTTCTTCCTTTACTGCCGATTGTGGTCAACACGCCGCCGAAAATCAAGGCAAAGACGATTACTGGCAAAACTTTCGTCTCGGCCGCGGCCTTAAGGATGTTAGAGGGTATTTGATCCGTCAGCCATGTGAAAAAGGAATATGAATCCTGATGGCCGATTGTTTCCGGAGCGGCCGCTCCGGAAAAGGTAAATCCGCTGCCCGGTTGAATCAAATTGACCAGTATTAAGCCAATGACTACCGCGATAGTGCTGGTAGCCAAAAAATACCCGATTGTTTTGGCTCCGGTCCGGCCGAGCTTGCGGACATCTCCGAGGTTGGATATACCAACCACCATGGAAAAGAACAGAAGCGGAATGACAACCATCTTCAATGCCGCCAGGAACATATCGCCGAGGAATTTGACATGAAGTCCGGCATCCCCGAAGATACCTACAAAGGCAACACCCAAGATCATACTAAGCAAAATGGCGTAGATCAGGTAGTTTCCAGTACGATCAAACATAGTTTATCCGTTCCATCCAGTTAAGTTAAGCTGTTATATTACAAAAAAATAGCTTAGTTTGCAAGGTCTTTCTAAATATTTGGGAAACTTAGCCCAAAGATTAATTTATGTCATAAATCGATGATTTTATGCTAAATCAGCCGACAATCTTTCAAGGGTGCCGTTCTCTCCCAAAACAATTAAAATATCTCCATTTTCCATAGTTGTTTCACCCGAAGGATTAAATAAAATCTGACCTGTTCCTTTTCGTAATCCAACGACGATGGCGTCATATTTTGATTTTATGGCGGCCTCAATAATGCTTTTTCCTGTCAAAATACCGCCATCTCTAATCGTGATTTCTTCGATCCCCAATCGTTCGCCTCCCGGAACAACCGTGGCCAATTGCAGAAAATCGACGACATTGGGTCTTAAGGTCGCCATAGCCATCTGCACGCCGCCTAATTCATGAGGGCATATCACTTTGTCCGCTCCGGCTCGACGGAGTTTTTTCTTGGCCAACAGTGTTTCGGCGCGAGCGATTATCAGCAAATCCGAGTTTATTTGTCGGGCGGTCAGGGCCAGGTAAACATTATCGGCGTCATCGGGCAAGGTCGAAACAATTGCTCTGGCTTTGCCTATTCCGGCGTGTTCGAGGACCTCATCATCGGCGGCATTGCCTTCCAGAACGTAAAATCCCTGCTTGCGAGCATCTTCAACCATGTCGACGTCCTGCTCGATTACGACGAATTTTTCCTTGCGCCGCTCAAATTCACTGGCGATTTGTCGGCCGACTCGGCCAAGGCCGCACAGGATAATATGGTTTTCGAGTTTTTGGAGTTTTTTTTCCATTTTTCGTTTTCCCAGTATCAATTCCAATTGTCCCTGTAAAACAAATTGTACGGCAGCCGTTAATATAAAGGCCGCATTAAATGCTCCAAAGACAATTAGGAATATGGTAAAGACACGACCGGCTTCGGATAGATGACGAACCTCCATAAATCCAACCGTAGAAAGAGTAATTATCGTCATATATAAGGAGTCGAGAATTCCCCAGTCTTCCAAAAATGAATAACCCGTGGTTCCGATAAAGATTATCAATAATCCGAATCCAATTGCCAATCGGAATTTAGCTTCATAATTCATCGGAATACCTTACGTTTCCTCAACCGTAGTTCTGCTAATATATGCCATACCGATAGAGCCAGTCCAGAATAATTACACAATATTTTTGTGCTTTTCCGTTATTCTGACTTATTAACATTATCGGCGCACAAAATATGCGCTCAACCTGTTAAAGGCAACTATCTTATACCGAAATTTCACGATTTACCAAATAAGCCTATCCCATATATGGGACATCTCCAATATTTATTGTTTCAAATCAACAAATCTCCAGGCTTTTTTCGGTTTAAGTCTGATTATTATCTCCATTTTTTTTCGATTGATATCGGTAAACCAAAAGATGTTCAATCTATAATTTCCTGTAATCGATTATGCAATAGCATATTACCAGAGCATCGTTTACGGTTTCAACTCGAAACATTATATTTATTATTGCCCCTTTTGGTGAACCTGCCTATCCGGCACATTTCTTGTACATATTCACCCGGACAACTAAAAAAGGGTTGTTAAGATGAAAATAAAACTATTTAACGAAGATGGCTTTTCCCTCCTCGAAGTTTTGACATCAATGTTTATCATGGCTTTTTCCTTAATGCTTCTTTTGCATATGGCTATGGTCGCCGTTGACGGGAACAGCTGGGCATCAAGCACAACCACCTGCACTCAACTACTTCAGCAAAAACTTGAGGAATTACGGGCTGAAAATGAACCGGTTTCAGGAGAAGATACGGTAGATGGTATACTTCGAGAATGGGTTGTAAGCGACGCCGGATCTCACCTCCGAGAAGTATCCATCTCCGCCACCTGGGTCTCCCCCGATTCAACCGTCAGGTCTTACGCCATTAATTCTTTGATTAAGACCGACGCGCCTTAAGGAGGATGACATGATGAAAATATTAAAATCGAATAAGGGCGTGACTCTGGTTGAAATACTATTGGCGGTTCTTTTGACCGGGATAATATCGGCGGTGATGTTCAGGGTTTATATTAATCAACACCATGCCTGGAATATCCAGGATTCTGTTATCGAAATGCAGCAAAATGCCAGAGCCTCAATAGATGAGTTGACCCGTCAAATCAGAATGGCCGGATACGATCTGCCAAATGGCCTAAACGCTTTTGAGGCTTCAAACACTGATCCGGATACGATAATGCTTCACTACCGGACGTCATCCTGTGACGCTCCGATTGTAAATTCTATGCCCAATCCATCATCTGAATTGAGTTGCGACGGGTATGACGTTAGCTGTTTTGAGGAAGGACAGATTGCCTACATACATGATCCTAACACCGAAAGCGGGGAATTCTTTACAATTACAGAAGTTCAAACCGGATCATCGCATATCCAGCATAATACATCCGTGTTGTCCAAAGCCTATCCGTCCGGTTCGAATTTGTATACCATAGAAAAAGTAAAGTATTATATCGATTATAGCGATACCCTTCACCCTCGGTTAATGGTTCAGTTCGGAAACGCCCTACCGCAAATTTATGCCGAAGACATAGCCGATTTGCAATTCACCTATACACTTAGAAACGGTATCACCATGGATAGCCCGACTTTAGTTAATGATGTCCGGCGAATCAGTATCGCCGTGACCGCCCGTACCGAAAGATCCGATATTGAATTTGAGGAAGAGCCGTATCGATTCGAAACTTATCAATCGCAGGTTTACCTTAGAAACCTGGGAACTTAATCTCGTTGCCAAGGAGCGGACTAATGTTTCGCGTCATAAAAAATGAAAAAGGAATGGCATTATTTATTGCCCTGATGTTGACCCTGATGCTTACCATTATTGGCATTGGAATTATAAAGACCTCCAATGACGAAATTTCAATTGCCGGTAACGAAATGAATGAGATGGTCGCCTTTTATACGGCTGAAGCGGGGCTGGAAAAAGCCGCGGCCGCATTGCAAACATATTATGAAGAACATGGCGCTCCGCCGGAAACAATGCCATCCGGCAGTGAAGGTCTCCCCTCGGCGAATGTAGCGTATGTGACTACCGACAACGGCGCCTTTGAAAATAAAAAGCTGGCTCAGGGAGATTTTGCAGGTCTGCACGCTAGCGTTAAAACTTACACGATTGAATCAATCGGGACATCGTTGGTCGATGGGAGCCAGGTTAGACTTTATCAGGAGTTTGAATGCGCCCTGGTGCCGATTTTTCAATTCGCGGTTTTTTACGAAAATGATCTTGAAATCGCCCCCGGACCAACAATGGTGATTAACGGACGAATTCATTCAAATAAAAACATCTATCTTCAATCCGGAAACAGCTTGGACATTAACTCTTATTTGACATCATACGGTAGTATTTATCATGGCCGCAAACCAGGCTCCGGCGCCGGCGAGGCCAATGGCGAAGTAAATATACTGGGTATGGATGGGAATTATTATTCCATGCGCGACGGAAGCGACTGGCTGGATGCCAATGACGATCACTGGTTTGACACCGCTTCGACCCGCTGGGGAGGGCGGGTAAAAGACTCCGATTTTGGACAGGAAAAATTGAGACTGCCCTTCGATAATCCGGACGAAGACGCGCATAAGATTATCAATAGAGCCTCTTTTGACGGAGGGAACAACGAATCTTTCGAGCATAACGCAGCTTTCAAAATCATTGACGGGCAAGCCTTATATGACGTTGGTGGAGGATCCTGGGTTAATGTTACGGCAAATCTTCTTGCCGACGGTTCGTTGAAGGAATCAACTTTCCATGATAAACGGGAAAATAAAGACGCTGTCGTTTACGATATAGATATGAACATATTCAAAAATTCCGCTTATTTCCCGTCGAATGGAAACATTTATACGGCCGATAACAGGACCGGATTGAGAGGCACTCGTATTTACAATGCTGAAGATATCGGTGCGTCGCTGACAATTGCTTCTGAAAATCCGGTTTATACCATGGGCGATATCAATTCTAATAATAAAAAACCGATGGCAATTATTGCCGATGCCCTGACGATTCTATCCGGCAATTGGCTAGATGATCCCCTGGTTTCCGGTTCGGATGATAAAAATAACAGAACGGCCCTATCGACCACGGCGAATTTTTCGTTCATAACCGGCAATAAAAATTCCGGTGAAGACGGAGCGGGATATAACGGAGGGTTGGAAAACCTTCCTCGTTTTCTGGAAAATTGGTCGGACAGAACTTTGACTTATCGCGGATCAATGATATGTCTCTGGGTTTCTCAGGAAGCAATTGGAAACTGGGACGGAACATACTATACTCCGCCCAACCGTGATTGGGCCTTTGATACCGATCTGACTGACCCCGGCAACCTTCCGCCGGGAACTCCATCTTTGCGGGTTTTCCAGCGCGTCGGCTGGCGGCAGGATCATGTCGATCCGATAATATATCATACTCTGGAGGAAATAACCGATCCGGCGCCTACAATTTAGGAAAAAACATACGACACCTACGCAGTTACCATCGGCCGGGAGATTTTTTGGGAAAGAAATCTCCCGGTTTTATTTTGGGCGATAGAAAAGCCCGGTCGCTTTTGATCGGGCTGGCAATATGAACTATTGCGTTGGGGCCTTACCTGATTTTTTCAGTCCCTTAAAAAACGTTTCGGCCGGACAAAATCCGGTAAAAGCCGACTGAAACAGGTTTAATCCTACAAATCCGGTTAAAATGAACCAGTAGGGTGAAACCAAAAGTCCCAGAACGACCGAAATCATAACGAGTGTACCGGCCATAATCCTGACCATTCCTTCTACTGACATTTTATCATCTCCTAAAATCCGTAGTTAAATTTCAAATAAGCATTGTCGTTCAAATCAAACTGTCCAAAAGGGGTGTGGTGATGCTTACCGTCAAAAATATTTCCCCCAATCATTATACTCAGTTCATCCGAATATTTATATTCTGTCGAAAACCTGACATAGGCGTCTTCATCGCTGGGTGAATAAAAACCGAATAACGAAATTAATACGGTCTGCGAATACAATTGTTTGCTCCAGCGGGAAGTTACCAGCGTCCGGTTTTTCTCAGCTTTGACCGGTTGAGGCATACTCATCATGGCCGCCTGAATTGACGCCAAATTATGCGACTTTTCATAATCGTCATACTCTCCCATTTGCTCAAATTGAAATTGCAGATTAGCCGTTAAATCTGTGGCAACCTGCCTTTCAAACCCGGCCATTGCCTTCAGCGATGAATTTATGATAAAAAAATTATTGCCCTTCGAATCCTGACGAGAGTCATAATAACCGCCTTCCAGCCAATAGACTCCGCCACCGGCCTGGCCCCGCAATGAGGCGCCGTAAACATTTAGTCGAGGGAAGAATATTTCACCGGCCATTGGGTCAAATCCCATGGGGTCTTTATAAAATCCCCGATACCCATATCCAGAGAAATTAACTCCACCTATCATTTTCGAATAGCGAACGGCGATCTCGACATTGTCAAAACTATTTTCAGGTTCGATCGGTAATATATATCCTTCAGGGCCAACGATGGCGTCGCTTTGCGGATTATAAAAACTTATTCGTTCGCCGGTGGGGAGGATGTTCGGCTCAAAATCCGGGATGGCGACGAGTGCCAATGAGCCAAGATTGCCGTACCATTCGGCTCGGAGAGCCGTCTGGGGAGCTTTTAGATATTGGTCCTGCCGCCCGATAAAAAACGATTGATAATCTTTGCCGAAAACATCATTTATGAAAATCAAATCACCCGTTCCCCAGGTCAACACCTGCCGTCCGACTTTGAAATCAATCCCTATCGACATGGTAAATTTGGCATACGCTTCCCGGACGTCAAAGTAATATTGTTCGGAATTAAAACCATCCTGAACAAAATCAAGGCGCGCGAAGGCTTCACTGTTATCTCCAAAGGATTCGAGACGTAACTGGAGTCGGGCTTCCGCGGCCATGTAATCATTTCCGGTTGGATTGTTATCGTTGAATCCTCCCGTCCAGAGCCCCTCGACAAACCCACCCCAGTATAAATCCTGGCCAAACGAGAAACCGGATACAATCGATAAAAACATGATAGTAAGTAAAATCTTTTTCATATCTGCTGCGCTCCAATCCGGACTAATTCAAAAATTTCCGCGGGGGTGATTTTAAGAAACGTTCGGTGAATATATCGTCGGTAATCCCAATATTATAGTCGATGCCGTCAAAATAAATCACGGTCTTTTGGTTCTTTTTGACGTTTTCCATTGTCCGCTGAGTAATGGTTACGATATCTTTAATGATCTCGATTTTGTCGGCTGTAAAAACCCTGAGTAATTTGCCTTTATCGTCATAATATTCTTCACGAAGGGGCAAATAGGTTTCCTTGTCAATCCAGCTTTTCTTTTCACCAAAGCTGTCTTTTTCCTTTTTGGACCTGGAACTAATCAGATAAACCGGCTTGTCGTTTATGGTTTCCAATTCGGAAACGAGAGTATGATCGTCCTCGGTCCATAATCTGCCCGATACATCTTCATAAGAAAAATCGGAACCGACAAATGATGAGTTTTTGTCGTCGGCCGAAATACGTTTGACCAGATCAATGGCGGGGACATATAACCAGCGGTCATCATTACTTTCGGTATTTTTCCAGACCATAAAGGTCATGCGGGATACGTCGGACGGCTTATTAAAATAAGTATAGTATTTCTGTTTCCCGCCTTCTTCCAGATCAAGGCGAATCATTGTAAATTCCCGGAGCCTCTCTCTGCCTTTCTTGTTGATAATTTTCATGGTAACTTTGGTGACGCCGTCATCACCGGCGTAATAATAGGCCAGATGAGATTTTTTCATTATATCCATGGCATCCTCGGCGCGAACCATCCCCGCCGAAATCGATACCAGAATTATAATCGTTAATATCGAAGCATACTTTTTCATTTTGGACCTCCTAAGCGGCCTTAACCGCGGAATTTTCTTCCCTGCTTACATTGGGAAATAATTTATTTTTCAACATGGTAACAATTGCCGGCAGCAATAGTAATGTCACAGCTCCCGATACCGTCATAATTGCGAAGAAAAAGGTTCCAACTGTTATATAAGGAACCAGGCTGGAGAAGAACATCGGAACAAATCCAATAGCGATAACCAGAACATTGCGACTAATGGCCCGTCCCGGACCTTCAAAAATCTGTTTGTAAGTCTCCCTGAAATTGCCGGTTCTTTTATGTATTGTCCTCGACCTCTGGATAAAATGTATGGCGAAATCAATTGATAGTCCCAAAGTCAAAGAGGAAAGAACGGCAATGGGCATGTCGTAAGGTTTTCCCAGGTAGCCGATGCTGGCGTAAATGGCCATAATCGTAATCGACAGCGGCAGCATTGAAATAAATCCCCAGATGGGCGAGCGGAACAAAAACGCCATCATCAGGAAAACAATCCCGAATGAAATCAGAAGCGACAGGCGCATGCCGCTGACCATTTTATCCTGCCAGATAATATTGACATATGGTAGTCCGGCCCAGTTGATTTCAGCCTCCACCGGAGCCGGATTTTCATTGATATATTGTTCAACGTCTTCAATGACCGAAGCGACCGACTGATTATCGCCATCGGTAAGCTGAACCCAGACATTGGCCTTGGAATAATCGTCGGTAACGAGTTTGAACAGGTCATCGGGGTCCCCACCTGACATTTCGTATATAAACAGGTCCTGTCCAATCTCAACCGCGTTATCGGGGAGTGCATACCTGGAACTGTCGGTCCCGCCGTATAATTCAAATCGGATTTTCTTGACGATATCGGTGATTCCTGCGGTGGCGCCGACAATTTCGTTCTGCTCGACATGGCGTTGAAGATTTTCAATATAAGTCATCAGTTCCGGATTTTTTATAGCATCCTCTTCGCCGCCGTCAATGACGAGGAAGTTCATGTATGTTCCCGCCAGATGCTTATTCAATTCCGTATCGGCGACGCGCAGGGGATGAGATTTTTTGAACCATTTTACCGGATTATCATTCACATCAATCATCGACAATCCAATCGCGGCCACGATAATCACCAGCGACGTGCCCAGTAAAATCGGGCGGTACCGCCTTGACGCAAACCGACCGGTTCGGCTGACCACAGTCGCCAGAATCGTTTTCCTGTCATCGGAAGCGCCGAAATTCCTCAGGGCCTTATCGGGCAAAAGCATCGCAAATGCGGGATTGAGCGTTATCGACATCAGCCAGGACACCGCTACCCCAAAGGCGACAAAGGTTCCAAATACCTGCACGGGAGGAATATTGTTGGTTAGAAGCGACAGGAAACCCACGACAGTCGTAGCCGACGTGAATAACATCGGCATGAACAGCTCGTTAATTGTATGGCGGATAGTCGTCTCTTTATGTTTGTATTTTTTATAGCGGTCATGGAATTCCGATATAATGTGAATTGAATTTAGAACCGCGATCGGGAATAAAAATATCGGTATCATTGAACTCATAATATGAACCGCATTTCCGGTCCAAACCAGAGCTCCCATCGTCCATATAATCGAAGTAACGGCAACAATCATGGGCGGCAAAATCACTCGGAAATTGCGGAAAAATATATACATCAGGATGAAAATTATAAGCCCGGCCATCGGGGCCGAATATATCATCTGGGCAAACATTTCATTGCCAAAACTATCCTGCGCCACCGGTAATCCTGCAATAAAATATTCTCCACCGTCGCCGTATTTGTCGGCAATTTCCTGAATTTCCCCGGCAATGCGATAAGACATATCTTTGGCTTCAATCGGAATAAAGAGCGCCATCGCTTTGCCGTTATCAGATGCGAGTTTACCTCTCAAAATCGGGTTGGATTTAATTCTTTCTAAGATATATTGAGCTTGCTCGTCATCTTCTGGAGCCTCAGACATCAACGGCCCAATAACAATTGAGTTATCTCCACCCTGGCGAATATCGTCAACCATTGAGGGAGCCATAATGTCTTCGGGAATAACGCCTTCAATCTCGGCGATTTCCTCCGACATTTGATAAATTCTCCCCAGTTGATCGGCGGTAAAGGCACCATCTTCACGAACAACTCCCAGGGCTATAAAATCGTGCATCCCAAACTCTTCTTTAACCTTGCTGTGGAATATCCGCACCGGCTCGTCGTCGGGAAGCATATTTTCGGGGTCGGTATCTATTTTAACGCCGGTCAGTTGATAGGCAAAAAGAGCCGTGATTACCACTATTATTCCAATGACTATAAGAGGATGTCCGGTCGAAAATCGTATTATTCCTTCTTTCACGTCAACTTCCTTTCTTTTTTGTCAATTGCCGATTTGGATAGATTTTTGAGAAAAACGATTCAAAAATTTTCAGTTTTTACGGATAATTTTTAAATGAGCTTAATTAATATTGGTGAGAACTGTTAGATTAGAACAATTCGAATTTGTCCAGTTTCTGGACAGGCGCATGTAATAATAACCCAAAATTGACTTTAGTTGCTGGAAAGAATCAATTTTAGGGAGTGTTCAGAAAACTGACAAATTGCTTACTATATAAATAATATTAAGTTTTTCCGAAGTTCTTTTTCCATCGCTTTGCCATCTTTTGCTGGAATTTTTCCTGGAATTGGGCAGGCAAATCCTCGCACACGCCGTTACGACACAGACGTACGGTCATTTTCATTGAGTCAAAAACCAGGCGGCAGTTTTTACACCCTTTCAAATGAGCTTCCAGCTCCGAGCAGAGTTCTTTGTCCAGCTCGCCGTCGATATAATCGGAAAGCATTTCGGCTAATTCGCGGCAATCACCCATGTTTTAATTCCTCCATAAAATAGTCGTTTAAGTATTGCCGCATGGCCAGCCGCGCGCGCAAAACGCGGGATTTGGCAGCCGCCAGAGAAAGATTGAGGGTATCCGCCACCTCCTGAAGACTCAGCTCCTGAGTATATCTCAAAAGAAAAGGAATCCTGTACTTGAGGGGTAATTCACGCAATCCATTTTCAATTTTCTCTTTTATTTCGAGATCGGTCATTTTCGATAAGGGATCGTTCCAGTCAAAAAGTTCCGGAATATCTTCGTTATGGTGACTTTTTTGGGCGGGGAGATACTCTTCAATGGACAAAAGATCGGCCTTACTTTCTTTCCCATATTTGGCGCGGACCACATTAACGGCAATGGCATAAAGCCAGGTACCGAAGACCGATTCACCGCGAAATCTCTTTATGTTATCTATTGCCTTCAAAAAGGTCTCCTGAAAAATATCCTCGGCATCTTCCCGGTTTTTTGACAATTTCAAAGCAAGCCCGTAAATTTTTGACTGATATTCTTTTATCAGCGCATTAAAAGCTCCGAAATCCCCGAATTGGGCCAGTCTGATTAATTCTTGTTCATCTCTTTGGATTGCGTTCTTATGATTTTGATTCATAATTATTTATTTTTTATTGAGATTTCGCTAAGCAATGCAAAGAAACCAATTTCTCTGGATTCAGCAATAAAAAAGGCTAATTTGATAATCGGCCCGGAAAGATAATTTTCCAATATCTCAATTTGTGCCGAAAAGAGAATTCAATCTACTCCTGAACGAGATATCGTCTCCGCTGTTTTCGGGAAAAGAGGCAATCTCTACCGGTATCTCAAATTTGTAATCGAGTTCCATAAATTCTGACAAATAATCAGAAAGCTGGTCACGCATTCGATTGCCGGTAACATGCGCCCCTTTTATATCTGTTTCCGGAAGCAGCATTACCAAACGAGAACTATCGATCGGCGAAATTGTATCGGTTTCCCTGGAGACAAGCCGGAGGCGATAGAGAAGATCCCTTATAAACTCATCGGCGTCCTTATCCGATTTGATTTTCCTGTGCCCGGCGCTGGACAGAAATTCGGATAGATTGAGGATTAACATTGAGAGAAAATTTCGGTAGCGTTCAGCTCTCTTTAATTCGAGCAAAACCTGATCCCTGAATTCAGTAAGTGATTTGGCTTCCATGCCTTGTTTCTTTCTCCCACCATAACTCATAATTCACCTGTTTTTAAAAACAAATTCCCGATTTTATATAAGCAATTTCTATTCCGTTATTTGCTATTTCAATTTCAACACCGACTGGTTGTCTGGCATAAGAACTTGATTATCAATTTCTTATGGCAATAGAAGGGCATAAACTCATTCAAAGAAATTATGATAGAATTCCCCAAAATCTATATAAGTGTATATTTTGAGCATATTTTAGGCAAATACCCTGTAAAATCTGACTGAGAATTGTTACTTATGACACAAAGTGTCAGGAAATCCGACACTTTCCTATAACGGCATTTGTGGAGAACTTACTTGATTTCGTTGAGCTTATATTCTTTAATTTTATATAAAAGCGAACGATAACTGATTTCGAGAATTTCGGAAGCCTTTCTCCGGTTCCAGTTGGTGCGGTTCAGAACTTCCAAAATCAACGCTTTTTCTTCCCGGCTGACGGTTGCGGCCACGCGCTTTTTTAAGGACAAAGATTTATTATCTGCTGAGGCTGCCGTAGAATTGACTGCTGCAATATGTTGAGGTTGAACGGGTAAATTGCTTCCGTGAGCCGATAACAGCTCTGAAATTATTGATTCGCCGCCTCTGACCACGACCTGTTTAATAAGATTTTCAAGCTGTCTGACATTTCCCGGCCACATAAATGCCAGCAATTGATTGTTTGCTTCCTGAGATAAAGGGGGGGCTTCGCGCTGGTAGAGCTTATTATATTTTTCAATAAAATGCTCTGCCAATAAGGAAACGTCATTAGCCCTGTCTCTCAAGGGCGGCAGGAAAACAGTAATTTCATTTAGCCGATAAAAAAGATCATCACGGAAAGCGCTCTGGGCAATAGCTTCTTCGAGATTATGGTTTGTGGCGCAGATTATTCGGACATCAACATGAATATTGTTGATTCCGCCCACTCTAACGAATTCCTGCTGTTCTAAAACCTGTAGCAGCTTGGATTGAAGCTCCAGCGGCATATCGCCGATTTCGTCCAAAAAGATCGTGCCCTTGTTGGCTACTTCGAATCGTCCCGGCTTTGTTTTATGAGCCCCGGTAAAGGCGCCCTTTTCATATCCAAAAAGCTCAGATTCAAGCAAATCTCGAGGGATTGCGGCACAATTGACTTTCGTAAATGATTCGTCGCTGCGATCGGATATATTGTGTACCATGCGAGCCACAATTTCCTTACCCGTTCCGGATTCACCGCGAATTAAAACCGTTAATTCCGACCCGGCGATTTGCTCGATCAACTCTTTGACCTGTATTACCTTGGGAGAATCCCCGACGAAACTCTCATACTGCGAACGAGCTTTTAATTCGGTTTTAAGGCTCGAAACTTCTTTTTTAAGTTTGCTCTTTTCGAGAATATTATTGATATGAATTTCGACTTCTTTAACGTCGAACGGTTTTTTGATAAATTCGGCCGCGCCGTTTTGAATTGACTCTACAACGTAATGGGTATCATCATGCCCCGATAGCATTACAACCTCAGGCCGACCCTCGACTTTATTCAGCTTTTTCAAAATATCAATGCCGGAGATATCGGGCATTTTTATGTCAAGGAGAATCAGATTCGGTTTTTCGGTAGTTATCATCTGGAGACCTTCACTGCCGTTGCGAGCCGCGACAAAATCAAAACTACCTGAAAGTCCTTCGGAAAGAATCCAGCCAACCTTTGGGTCGTCGTCAATTACCAGTATTTTTATTCGTTCTTTTGCCATTATTAATCCGGTTAATTAATTAATCGTCAGCAATTTGGAAAAATCAAGCCATTTTACGTAATATTTATCAATTATTTGCAATTTTTTGCAGGGAAATTAGTTAATCGGCAGAAATATTGAAAATGTCGTTCCCTTGCCTTTTTTACTATCCACCTCGATTTTTCCGCTATGGGCCGATACTATTCTCTCGACAACGGCCAATCCAAGCCCGGTGCCAGTTTCTTTCGAAGTATAATATCTATCAAAAATTATCACCTTATCTTTGCTGTCAATTCCGCATCCGGTATCGATAATATCAATCTTCGCCATATCACGGTCGTTAATTCGGGCATGCGAAGTTAGAATAGTAATCGTTCCCTTATTATCAAGAGCGTCAATTGCGTTAATAATCAGGTTTAAAAATACTTCCATAATTTGATTTTTATTCGCGAAAATTTCCGGGATGTTCTCAACGTATCTTGTTTCCAGTTTTATTTCCTTCATCTCCATATCCCGGCTGACCAGCTGCGTAGCGCGTTCCAGAATCGACTCAATATTAATTCTCTCAGTTTGATATTTTTTAGGATTTGAAAAATCGACTAATTCCCGGACAAGTTCGTTAAGCCTTCGAACTTCCTCTTCAGCCATTTTGAACATATCCGACTCTACGGCCAGCTCCGGCCACCTTTGCCGCATGATTTGCAGCCCGCCCCTGATATTAGTCAGAGGTTTTCGCATATCATGAGATATTTCCGAGATCATGTTGCCCATTGTCAGAAGTCGGGTAGCGTTAAGAATCGCTTTTTCCCTCTCGTACATTGTCGTCGCTTGACTGGCAATCAAACCGGCGATTTTTTTATTTTCCTCGCTCATTTTCTCCGGGCTTGAAGAACTCAAACAGAAAACATAGGCCAGACCTGACTCGTTTTTTATAAAAAAGGTGCAGAAATTTTCGCTGGGAATCGATACTTCTTCGAAGGGAGGGAGATGCTTCAGAATAAGTTTCCGGGCTCTTTTCTCAGTTTTTATCTCGTCCGGTGAGGTTTCAATTGTCAATTCAAAATCAACCTTGATATTGCCGGCTCCACCTACAAATTTCAGTGAATTATCCTTATGCCGCCAGCGAAACCAGAGCGACACATCAGCGGGCATGAGATTACGTATGCCCCAGAATATTATCTCCTGTAAATGAGTCACACTGCCGGCCCGGGACATGGCATCGGTGATATCCTGCAGGGTAGAAAGTTCCTCGACTCTCCGTTTCAAGAGATGAAAATTGGAAGCGTTGTCAATCGCGACCGCCGCCTGGGTGGCAAATGTACTCAGCAATTTTAGGTCAAGTTCTCCGAATCCCCCTCCATCGGTTCGATTGGCCATATTGATTACACCTATTACTCGGTCTTTTATAATCAGAGGAACCGATAAAAGCGAGGCTTTGCCGTATCGTTCTTCCTTATTTTCTCTTTTGAACCGGGGGTCTTCCTCAACGTTGGCGACGAACAGCGGCTCCCCGGATTTGGCGACATAACCTGAGATTGAAGAACCGATGGGAATACTCGTGTCACGTACGATGTCTTTACTAAGTCCGGTTGAGGCGGCGATAGTCAAATATTCATGATTTTCATCGATTAGCATTATTGAACCAATACGGGCATGGAGCACCTCGGTCGCCAGTCCGATGACGTTGTCGAGCAATTCATCCAAATCTATGGTTGAGCTTAACGATTTCGCGGATTTATAAAGCGCGTTGATTTCTTCGAGCCGGGCCGACAGCTCAAGATTTTTCTCTTGAAGTTCGGTTAATAAAAACGACTTGGCCCGCCCCAAACGTCTTCGTTCGAGACCCCGCTTGATAACTAATTCCAATTGTGGGTATTCCACCGGCTTCAATAAATAATCATAGGCACCCTGGTTTATAGCTTCAATTGCAGAATCGAGTGACCCAAAACCTGTCATTAAAACGACGAGAGCTTGAGGATCGACCTGGCGAGCCAGCTTGAGAATCTCCAATCCGGTGATTTCCGACATGCGTATGTCGGAGACAATCAAATCAAAATTGGCATTATTGATTTCCCGGGCCGCCTCATCGCTATCCTGAAAAGCCTTGACTTCATACCCCGAATCGGTCAAGAGAGATGAGAGAGAATCACACATGCGCTTTTCATCATCGATAACAAGGATTAACTCCCTGATACTTTTATCACCCGGTGTGATGCCTCGTAATTTACTTTTGGTTGCCACGACCGTCATCCTCCCCGGTTTTTTAAGGCAGGCAATATTATATCAAAGCGCGATCCGTCCCCATCATTATTGGTCGCGATAATATTACCTCCGTGCTCTTTTACAATTCCGTAACAAACCGAGAGCCCCAGCCCGGTTCCTGATTTTCCTTCCTTGGTCGTAAAAAACGGCTCGAATATTCGAGACAGATTCTCTGTTGGAATACCGCATCCCGTATCGGAGAGGACTATGTGTAATTTATCATTCCGATATGAAACGTCAATCGTCAGGGTGCCACCGTCCGGCATAAAATCTTTGGCGTTTATAATCAAGTTCAAAAATACCTGTTTCAATTGCTCATGATCGGCCATTAGCGGGGGAATATCTTTGGCATAAATACACTTCAGTTCAATTTGATTTTCTTTAAGCTGCCATTTCATGAGCGATAGGGTCGCGTCAATAATCTCCTTAAGATCCGTCTCCTGTATTTTGGCCTTTTGCGGACGATGAAAATCAAGAAGCTGCCGGACAATTCCCGCGATTCGATCCAGCTCCTGTCTTATCACACCCAGATGCTCCTGAGCGGTTTCAGGCGAGTCCATTGATCGCCCGGCCAAATGAAGATAATTAGAGATAATGCTTAACGGATTATTGACCTCATGGGCGATTTTGGCCGACAAATCGCCCATCGCGGCCGCTCGCTCGGACAGGACAAGCTGTTTTTGAGCCTGGCGAAGCTCTTTTAGAGCCGTTTTTTCCGACTCATACAGACGCGCGTTTTCCAGAGCTACAACGAAATGATTGGCGAGGATAGATAAAAACTCAATATCATCGGGAGCGAAATCTTCATTGGAAACTTTACCACCCAAAATCAAAAGACCCTTGAGATTCGATTTGAAAATAAGGGGCATGGCAATACCTCTCTTGAAACGGCGGAGTAACTTGCCAGAGCCCTTGCCAGAGTTTTCATCCAGAAATTCATCGATCATTATCGGTTTATTAATCTCAAATAGATTTTTGGCATGGTCTCCGACAATATTACCATTATCTTCAAAACGGACATCGCGCATCAATCCTTTGGACTTAACGAGATTGAAACTTTGGGAATCATTTTCATCGGGAAGAAACAGCGCCGCCGACGCGGCTCCAACCTGTCCCAATGATGTCAGCAGAAAAGAATCTACCAGTGTTTGATAATTAAGGACGGCATTAAAATTACGGCTGATTTCAAAAATAGTATAGAGGTCAAAAATTTTACGCTTCAACCGGCGATTGCTTTCGGTTAGCTCATTGATTTTTATATCAATGGCCGAGCCGAGCATCTCCACAGCCTGCCGTGATCTGTTTTTTGCCTTATCTTCTTTATTCAAAATCCGTCTCGTTTGATAAATAGAGCCAATTCACCCATAATAAAATGAGAGCCAGCTATTATCAATATATCGGTCTGAGAGCAGTTTTTATATAGGTCCTGAAAAGCATACGGAATATCGGGATATATCCGCACATGAGATTTTTGATAATTTAATCGCGACGTCAGGAAATACGGATCGTCGCGCCGGGGGTTTTTTATGCGAGCAGTCGAAATCGATTTTGCCAGCGGTTCGATCATCCTCAAACAAGCATCGCCGTGCTTCTTCTCAACCATACCGATTAAAAAATGGAATTTTTGTCCGGGGAAATGCATTCTAAGAGTATCTGACAGGGCCGCGAATCCTTCCTGATTGTGAGCTGCGTCAATGATGACCCGCGGACGTTTCCTGACGGTCATGCAGCGGCCGGGCCAGTAATTTTTCGCCAGGCCATTTTTGACCGCCTTTTTTGAAATATCAAAACCCTGCTTGTTTAAAACGTCAATCGTTCGAACTGCCAGATAACTGTTTTGAACCTGATGTTTTCCCCACAGGGAGACCCTTGCCTTTAACCCCCTGTATTCTCCTGAAAAAATATTTAAGATATCATACCCGTTTTCAAATGCGTATCGGTACTGTTTGTCATCATGAAAATAGACAGGCGAGTTTTTCTCAGCGCATATTTCTTTGAATCTTTGAGAGGCTTCATTTCCATTATCAGAAATGCCTGCTACCAGAGGAATATGGGATTTTATAATTCCGCCCTTTTCCCCGGCAATTTTATAAATAGATTTTCCGAGCAGATTGGTATGCTCCAGAGAAATATTGGTGATCACCGATACCCTGGGCATGACAATATTAGTTGCGTCAAGGCGACCGCCCAGCCCGGTTTCCAAAACAACCCAATCAGCCTTTTTCTTATAAAAATACCAGAAGGCCAGGGCAGTCGTAACTTCAAAAAATGTCACATCGGATTTAACAATCAGTTTTTTATATTTCTCAATGAATTCGGCAATTGCGGTTTTTTCAATTTTCCGCCCGTCCAACCTGATTCTTTCCCGGTAATCAACCAGATGGGGAGAGGTCAACAAACCTACTTTATATCCGGCCTCCTGAAGGATTGACGCAATAAAGCTCGATGTCGAACCTTTACCGTTAGTGCCCGCGACGTGAACGATATTGTATTTGTCCTGAGGATTATCCAGCCATTCGGAAAGACGGGTAATATTGTGCAATCCCAGTTTAATCCCAAAATGCTGGCGATTATATATAAAGTCGAGCGCCTTTTGATAATTATCCTGGCTCATAAACGAAAATATTAACCCTGCGCGGGTTGATTATAGGTATAAATTAAGCAGAGACTGAGATTGCGGCGCAAATCTTTGCGCTCCGAAATAATATCCAAAAAACCGTGCTCAAGGAAAAATTCCGATGATTGAAATCCTTCCGGTAAATCCTGACCGATAGTTTGTTGAATCACACGCGGCCCGGCAAACCCCAGAAGAGCTTTCGGCTCGGCGATGATAATATCGCCCAATGAGGCGTACGATGCCATCACCCCGGCCGTGGTAGGATTGGTCAATATCGAAATAAACGGGATTTTCTTTTTGGCCAGAAGCGCCAGAAGCGCTGAAGTTTTGGCCATTTGCATCAAAGACAAGATTCCTTCCTGCATCCGGGCCCCACCGCTGCAGGAGACTATTACCAGCGGAATTTCTTTTTCTGTCGCGCGTTCAATTGTGCGGGCGACAATTTCACCTACAACCGAACCCATGGAACCGCCCATGAATGAGAAATCCATGACCGCGAAAGATACTTTAATGCCGTCTACGGTTCCAAAACCGCTGACAATACCGTCCTTGAGTCCCGTTTTCCTTTGAGAATCTTTTATCCGATCGGTATATTTTTTCGAATCCCGAAATGATAAGGGGTCAAGCGAAACCAGGTTTTCATCGTATTTTTCGATCTCGCCGTTATCCAATAAAAGATCTATAATTTTTTTGGCATTTATGCGAAAATGATAATTGCAATTCGGACAAACCCAGAGGTTTTCCTCAAGGACTTTGGTGTAAATTACTTCTCCGCATCCTTTGCACTTGGTCCACAGGCCATCCGGGATTTCTTTCTTTTGTTGCGATACCAAGCCATGTTTTGATTTACGAAACCAATCCATATCAATCCCAAATCCCCGCCAAATTAATCGGTTAAATCCTTTTTCATCATCAGGCAATCTTCGGAAGGATTATTATAATAGCTCCTCTGGATTGCCAGATTCTTAAATCCATACGATTCATATAGAGTCACGGCCGCCGTATTCGACGGACGGACTTCCAGAAAAATCTGTTTCAGTTCATTTTCCCAAGCAAACCTTAAGATAAATGATAATAACTTTTTCGCAACCGATTTTCGCTGATACTTTTTGTCAACGGCAATATTGGTCAGGTGGCCTTCCTCGACCCCAATCCACAAAATCGCGTACCCGATAATTTCATTATCAATATGCGCGACAAAAGGATAACTAAAATTGGATTCAATATCCTCAATAAAAGCCAACTCCGGCCACGGATCAGAAAACAGCTCCCGCTCTAAACGCAGTATTTCCGGGAGATCCTCAAGAACCATCTCTTTAATTTGAGGATTTAGTTCTTCCATATTTGATCTCTGCCTGAGAAGGCGCGATATATAAAGGTTCCAATTGAGCCAAATCATCAGCCCGACCGTTTAGAATTTTCTCCTCACCCAAAATCGCCAGTTCTGCTCCGGATACCTTAGTTTTTTCAGAATGTATTGTTTGATTGGATTCAATTGGCCAATCGGCTGCAACCCCAATCAAACCGACAGGCAAATTTTCCACTTTCACTCCGAGATTTTCTAACGCCACTAATTTCATATTCGATAATATGTCGGACTCGATATCCATGTGGCAAAAGTAAAACTCACCTTTGCGGGCTTGTTCAACGAGAACAAATTCATCCACTTCGTTGAGTAATCTGTGGGCCACAACTTCAAAAGTCGAGATTCCAACAATTGGAATATTCAAAGCCTGAGCCAAACCTTTGGCGGCCGCCATCCCGACTCTCAAACCCGTAAACGATCCCGGGCCGACGGCGACGGCGACGCCGTCCAGAGCTATAACTTCTATTTTGCTTCCCTTGAGAGTAGAATCAATCAATCCCATGATACGGGAACCATGCTCGCGTAAAGAATCGATGGACCTGTCAGAAATAATTTTTCCGTCACGGCAAAGCCCAACGCTTAGTCGATCGGTGGAACTATCGATGCCCAGAATTTTCATTTCTCAATTTTCCTGAATATCAGAGAACGGCTGGTTTCATCAATGATATCAATTTCTATCTCAAACCGGTTTTCAGGTATAAATCCAACTCCGTTTTCAGCCCATTCTATCAGGGCAATTCCTTCGCGGCTTAAATAATCATCCCCGCCGATATCATGAAATTCAGATGCCTTCTTGAATCGATATAGGTCAAAATGGAATATCGGCGTTTGCCCGCCCGGATACTCGTTAACCAGAGTGAACGAAGGCGAGTTTACCTTATCAGGATCGACCCCGGCAGCAGCGGCAAAACCTCGTACGAATACCGTTTTGCCCGCCCCCAGTGGACCGTAGAGAGCAATAACTCCGCTATTGCCTACAATTTCATAAAATCCGGCGGCCAGCTTTTCAGTATGGGCGGGGGAACGGCTGATTATTATTGTGTCGAACTCAATCAACCCCAACTCATCCTTTAGGCTTTAATATCGAAACCGGAAGAATAATTTCATCCATTGTGATCCCGCCGTGCTGGAAACTGTTCTGGAAATGCTTTTGATACTCATTATATTTATTGGGATAGACAAAATAAAAATCTTCCCGCGTAATAATATAAGTCGTCGCCAGGGTAAACGAAGGCAGTTGATAACGGTCGGGATTTTTTATCAAAAGCGCTTCCCTGGGATTGCAATTCAGATTATCGCCGTATTTATATCTCAGATTAGTCGAGGTGTCACGCTTGCCGTGAGCGATTGTCCCCCGTGAGCACAGGGTCGAGCCATGATCTGAGGTAATAACAACGGTTACGTTTTTTCGCGCGAGCATCTTCAGGGTTTCAAAAAGAGTTGAATGCTCAAACCAGGTTGTCATAAGCGATCTGAAAGCGGCTTCATCCGGTACGATTTCCTTTAGAAGAACATTGCTGGATCGTCCGTGAGTCAGGACATCGACAAAATTCACTACCAGCGCGACCAGTTGCGATGCCAGACAACTCTCGACTCTTTTGGCCAACCCTTCACCTTCATAAACGTTCAAAACTTTTATGTATTTGGAACCGTTTTGAACGGAAACATTTTTTTCTTTTAATTGATTTTCGAGTAATTCGCCCTCACGTTTATTTCGAGAAACTTCGTCATCGGGATAGGCTTTCCAGTCGTCGGGATACATTTTGGCCACCTTGATGGGAAATTTACCTGAAAAAATCGCGTTGCGAGCGAACGGCGTCGCTGAAGGAATGATGGAAAAATAGTGTTTATGTTCAATATGATACAAATCCGCCAGAAGTTGTTCGAGCTTCAGCCATAAATCCATACGCATGCAGTCGATGACGATAAAGACCACTCGTTCGCCGCTTTCCAATCGAGGAATAACATTTTCATCGACGACATCCGGAGATAGGGGAGGGCGATTTTTGTCGTTGACCCAGTTCTCATAATTCTTTTCGTAATACCGAGCGAATTGATTGTTCCACTCTTTGTAAGTGCCTTTTTGAATTTCGGCCAGGCCCTCGTCGGGGTATTTATCCAGTTCCAAATACCACTCGCATAAGGTTATGTACGCTTCGGCCCAATCCGACCATTCGGCAGCTCCAGCCAGGTTCATATTAATGCGATTAATATCGGTAATGTAGCGCTGGCCCAGTTTTCCGGTTACGATTTTTTTGCTCTGGACATGTTTTTTAATTGCCATTAAAACCTGTGAAGGATTGACCGGCTTAGTTAAATAATCGTCGATCTTTTGCCCCAATGCTTCTTCCATCAGGGACTCTTCTTCCGATTTGGTGACCATGACGACGGGTAAATGCGGACGAATATCTTTTATTTCCACCAGCGTCTGAAGGCCGTCCTTTCCCGGCATCATTTCGTCGAGAAGAACCAGGTCATATTCGTCTTTGGAAATCGCGTCAATAGCGTCATCGCCGGATGAACAGGGCGTCACTTCAAACCCGCGCTGTGTTAGAAAACTGATATGAGCTTCAAGCATATCTATTTCATCATCAACCCATAATATTTTATTGCTTGGTACGGCCATCATAATCTTTCCAATCTAAAGTCTAACGTCATGATATCGGTAATTTAATTTCAAAAGTCGCTCCATTAGCGGTATCGTTTTTTACAAGGGTTATGCTACCGTGGTGGTATTCCCGAATAATTCGTTTCGATAGCGATAAACCCAACCCCCAACCCCGCTTCTTGGTCGTAAATCCGGGGCGAAAAATGCGTCGGGCATCGCGCCGGTTAATCCCTCGGCCGTTATCGGAAACAACGACGCAAATCTGTTTACCGGATGAAGCCTGAGAAGTTTCCACAAAAATTGTTCCTTTTTGGGCGTCAACCGATTCCAGTGCGTTTTTAATCAGATTTTCTATGACCCAGTTATATAGCTCCTTGTTGACGTTAACCTCGGGGATTTCCCCCGGCGAAAAATCTATAATTACGCCTTTGCCACCGTGAGGCAGTCTCTCCCTGTAATACTCTAATACCTCGCCAGTCAGGGTATTGATATCGGCTTTTTTTAGAACCGGCTGGGATCCGATTTTTCCAAAACGATTGGCGATGGTTTCGAGCCGTTTCAAATCAATGCCAATCCGTCTATAGATTTCCTCGTCAGAGAACGAAGAATCACCGGATTTTAGCAAATCGATCCAGCCCATCATTGATGTAATCGGCGTCCCCAACTGATGCGCAGTTTCTTTGGCCATCCCGACCCAGATACTTCTCTGTTCGGACAAGCGAATCTGCTGAAATCCCATTAGAGCCAGAAAAACAAAAGCGACTACCATTGCCATCTCTACGATCGGAATCAAGCGGAGTTTGCCGACCAGTGCCGGATCATCGTAAAATATCTTTGAAATCGGCAAGGAATCGACATATATAAGTACTTCACCCTTGCGGATTTTCATATCCGCTATTTTTTCGCGAATTTTGTCAAGGACCTGGGGATCATCACTGGTTGCAGGCATTCCCGGGACGGCTTTCCAGAAGAGAGGGTTTTCGAGTGTATCGGTGACTATGATGGGGAAATTTGATTTCAGGATAATCTCATCAAATAGTACCGAGGTTACCTGACTGCTAACCGAATCGGATGCGACCAGTTGCATTATTTGAGTATAAGTTTCAACTGTCTGGGCTTCGTTTTCCCGGATATCCTGAATGATATCGTTAGTGTAGTAAACAAAGACAGCCCCGATGGCGCAGACGCCGAACAATATAAAGCCCTTAAAAAGGGCGTTAAAACGCCCCGAGGCCAAAAGCGAATATTTCGGTCGGTCGGCGGGCATGGTCAATTACTCGATTTTCTCCAGGCCATCCAGATACGGTCTCATTACTTCGGGGATAAGAACCTGGCCATTTTTTGTTTGATTATTTTCCAAAAGAGCAATCATAAGTCGCGGTAACGCGGTACCGGAGCCGTTAAGAGTGTGAACAAATCGGACCTTGTTGTTTTCATCACGGTAGCGGCAATTCATTCGCCGGGCTTGAAAATCGGTGAAATTCGAAACCGATGAGACTTCAAGATATTTTTCTACTCCAGCCGACCAGATTTCAATATCATAGCATTTTGCGGCGGCAAATGACAGGTCCCCGGTAGCCAGAATCCGCACCCTATAAGGAATATTCAATAACTGCAAGATAGATTCAGCCTGCTCAAGGAGTTTTTCGTGCTCGTTATGGGATGTTTCCGGTTTTACTATTTTTACCAGCTCAACTTTATTGAATTGATGAACTCGCAGTATTCCCCGCGTATCTTTTCCCGCTGCGCCTGCTTCGCGGCGGAAACAGGGAGTGTAGGCGGCGTAATAAATCGGCATATCGGATTCTTTCAATATCTCGTCGCGATGCAGATTAGTCACCGGAACTTCGCCAGTGGGAATCAAATACAAATCTTCGTTTTCAACGCGGTACATATCATCGGTCAATTTGGGTAATTGTCCCGTGCCTCTCATCGAATCGCCGCGAACCAAAAACGGCGGCATTATTTCAATAAAACCATATTTTTGGGTATGGTGATCGAGCATGAATGATATTAACGCCCGTTCCAGTCGGGCCCCTGATCCCTTTAATGTATAAAAACCGGAGCCGCTAATTTTAGCGCCTCCCGCCAAATCAAGAATCCCGAGTTTTTCGGCCAATTCCCAATGAGGGGCGGGTGTAAAATCAAATTTCGGTTTATCGCCCCATTCGCGAATAGTAACGTTATGCTCTTCGTCCGGACCGACAGGGACGTCTTTATCGGGCATATTAGGAACTTTGAGCATGGCCGTTTGAAGTTTGACTTCGACTTCCCGAACCTTCCCGTTCATCTCTCCTACCCGAGCGGAGACTTCTTTCATCTCAGCGATGACTGGGGAAGTATCTTCACCGGATTTTTTGAGACGAGCGATTTCCTGAGAGGCTTGATTTTGTTTCGCCCTCAGCGATTCGGTTTCGGTTAGTAATTTTTTTCGCTGATTATCGAGATTTAATATCTCATCTATATCGACCATGTCATTCTTGTCGGCGCAAGCCTTTTTAACAAGCTCCGGATTTTCTCGAATTAATTTAATATCAAGCATTTTTCCTTCCAGTATTTACACGGATAACAAGGTAATTAATGTAGATAAATCCAAAGCCAAGGTCAATAAAGGAAATCTAAACCGATTTACCCATTGGTATTCTCTATGCTTCTTGCAGGATTTTCAGATTTGAATATCGTTTCTCGGAATAATGTCCGAATTTGTTTTGATGATATGCTCTTATGATTTCCTGTATTCCCTCGGGGACGCTCACCTCGGCCTGCCAGTTGAGAGCCTTTTCGATCTTATCGAAATTGACCTTATAATCACGACTGTCTATCTCCGCATCAACGGTTTTGACAATCGTATCCGGCAGAGCTTCTTTGACCATATCGCCGATTCGGGCGATTCGGTAATTTTCTTTCTCTGAACCGAGGTTATATACCTGCCGATCGACAACTTCAATGGGTGCTTCCATCCCGGCTACAAAACCCCCGACAACGTCCCGAACGTGAATATTAGGCCGCCATTGCGAACCGCCAAAGATCGATATCTCTCCTTCCTGCAAAGCGCGAGCGGTAAGGATATTTACGACCAGATCAAAACGAGGTCGGTACGAAAAACCAAAGACCGTCGCGAGGCGGAACATAGTCACCACCAGAGGCGACTCGGCTTGATTTAATATCGCTTCCTCGGAACGGATGCGTGTTTCGGCGTATAGTGAGATCGGATTAAGTGGCGATTCTTCGGTGAGCAATTCATCGTTTTCACTCGCCCCATATACAGAACAACTCGAAGCGAAGAGAAGCCGTTTGACATTTTTGTTCAGGCAGGTATCGACCAGGATTTTGGAAGCTTCATAATTTATGTCGATAGTAGCCCGGGGGTCAAGAGCGCAGGCCGGATCGCCCACGATAGCCGCCAGGTGAATAACGCTATCGACATCTTCTATGGCCGTCAATAAATCCTGAATATTACGCGCGTCGCCTTTATAAAATCGATAAGCCGGATGATTATCCAAATCTTTGAGGGCGTCGTAACCGAACATCAGATTATCCAGAACGGCTACCCGATAACCGCGTTTGAGCAGATAACGGGTCATCACTGAACCGATATATCCGGCGCCGCCGATTATGAGAACCTGGCCTGTGCCCCGAGATTGCATCAGGTCCTGATATTTGGCGTTGAGATTGGAAAGTAAGACGACTCGCGATGGTTTGCCTTCGCCGCTGAGTAAAGGCAAGAACCTAAGATTGCGCTCCAGCATTATTTGCCGCATCCGACCCGCGGATATATCTTCCCTCGCGACCGGATAGGAGTGATTAAGAATATCCTTTATCTTCAACTCATGGCCGTTTTGCATTGTGGCTTCAATGATATCGCCGTCATTTATGACCCCTTTGAAATACCCGCTTTCGTCGGTAATCACGGCAAAATCAAAGGGAGAACTATCGATACGCTTTTTTATTTCGCTGACTGCAACATTATTATGAATTATCAAGGGCTTATTATTTCCGTTTTGATGCGAATTACCCTGCTTCAAAACAACCGGTTCCTTGAGCGAAAAATCAGGTTTACCTCCGAACCATAAATAAGTGATGATTCGAGAAAGGGCCGTTGCCACCAGTAAGCCGACGAGCAATATCAGAAGATACCCCCGCTCAAATTCCCGCATGGCGCCCAGATCAACACTGATAATTACTATCAATAAAAATCCGAGGGTGACAACATTGAACGCGCTGGTAAATTGACGGAGGAAACGGTCTTTTTTCTTGAACCGATACTGCTTGAATAAAGCCAAAAGTCCAACCATTACCAAAGCGGTAAAAGTCGGCAGTAAAAATTGTATGACTCCGCCTCCATAAATTTCACTTATAGAGGGCCTTAATAATATCTGAATCCAGACAACAATATTGAATAAAATAAAATCAAAAGCTGCCAGTAAGTATGAATACAGTCTCTTCCGCATAATCTCTCAATCCCAATAAAGCATGATAATATACATAAATTATTATGGCTGGCAAGGGCTCATTAGCGGGAAAATATTTTGCTGATGGTTTTAAATATTAAAGATATGTCGGTCGTAAAACAAACCCGATTGATATACTCCAGATTCAATTCCAGTTTGGCCGGCATTATTTCTTCAATATACGCTTTTTCGCTGTCTTCGTATCCGGCCAGAATTTCTTCCTCATTACGATAGGCGATTGAAGCCGGATCGGTCAACCCGGGACGAACGGACAAAACCTGTTTTTGCTCCTCATTATACAGCGCGACATAGCGCGGGACTTCGGGCCGCGGCCCGACCAAAGACATGTCTCCGATTAATACGTTCATAAACTGCGGCAATTCATCCAGTTTGGTTTTTCGCAGGATTCCACCCAAAGGAGTAATCCGTGAATCTCCCCCGGTTGTGAATTCGGGACCCCGTTTTTCCGCGTTTTTAACCATACTGCGGAATTTGATAATCTTAAATTTCCGGCCGTTTTTTCCCACCCTGACCTGCCTGTAAAAAATCGGCCAGCCCATAGAAAACAGGATTGCCAGGCTAATTAAAATCAGGAGCGGAGACAGGACAAGCAATCCCGACAGCGATACAACAAAATCAAAAAACCGTTTCATCGACGATATTTTTTCACGATTGTTCCGATGGTGTCGCAGACATAATCGATTTCGCCCGGTTTAATATCGGGAAACAAAGGCAGGGTTATGACTTCCCGGTAAGCCTTATAAGCGTTGGGAAAATCTTTTTTGTCCAAACCCAAATGACGGCGATAAAAAGTCTGCAGGAACAATGGGATAAAATGAACCGAGGTGCCGATCCCTCGCTGATTCAGCTCAACAATAAATCGGTCGCGATTTATTTTCAATTTATTCAATTTCAGGCGGAGCAGAAACAGGTGCCAGGCATGAACCGAATTGCTATCGACAAAAGGCAATCGAATCGCATCGATTTGAGATAAATTCGAAATATATCTTTGTGCCGCTCGCCGTCTTTTGGTTTGAAATGATTCGAACTTTTTAAATTGCGCCAGGCCCAGCGATGCCGCCAGGTCGGACATGTTGTATTTATATCCCAGATCAAGAAGATCATACCGCCAGCTGCCGCCTTTGGTATATCTTTTCCAGGCGCCTCTGCTCATCGCATGCAAGGATAAGAGTTTTACCTTTTCAGCGAGTCGTTTATGCCGGGTGGTAATCATACCGCCCTCGCCGGTTGTCAAATTTTTGGTGGCATAAAAACTGAAGGCGCTTCCATCGCCGATAGAACCTATTTTTTGACCGTTATATTCCGCCCCGATAGCGTGAGCCGCGTCATCGAAAAATTTGATTTTTTTGATTTTGGCAAGCGATACATATTTCTTCATATTGACCGGCAAACCGGCGATATGGACCGGTAATAACGCTCGGGTTTTTTTGCCTACTTTACAGGATGCCGCATTTGCTTCTATATTTAACGTTTTATAATTGATATCGCAATAAACCGGCTTGGCTCCGGTATATAAAATTGCTTCACTCGTTGAGGCGAACGTGTAGGGAGTCGTAACTACTTCGTCGCCGGGGCCTATCCCCGACGCTTTAAGCAGAAGGTGCATCCCGGCCGTGCAGGAATTTACCGCCGCGGCGTATTTCGCCCCCACGTACCCGGATATCAATTCTTCGAGCTTGTGCGCTTTCGTTCCGGTCGTTACCCATCCGCTTTTTATAGTATCGGTGACTTCCGCGATTTCGGTTTTATCGAATGACTGCCGATAAAAGGGCACGTTTTTAATTGCCATCTAAAATCATCCTTTCGGTCCAATCAAAGCCAGGTAATGTGTTCGTAACATAGAAAATAGATTGATAAATTTCAATAAAGGAACGCCGGCGGCAGGCATTTTTCTTGCCAGCGGTGGAAATACCGTAATTGTTTTTAATTGGACCGGTAAGGGGGCAAATAGCTCATGCAGCTCGTTTTTGCCTATCGCGCGAGTATAAGGATTTTTTGGATTATTGTATCTGAAATCATACCAGAGAATATATCCCCCCGGCTTGAGGACTCTCAGCATTTCTTCTACTGCCATATCACGATCTGCATCTTCAGAGATCGAGGTCATCAAGGTAAGCTGACAGATTAAATCAAAACTGTCTGACTTAAACGGCAATTCGAGTACAGATGATGTTACCGCGGCGGTGTGCCGTCCCTTTTCTCGTCCTTTGACCATTCGTTGGTGGAGGATATCGGTTCCAAAACAATTTTCCGACCGGCAGCCTATTTCCATAAACACTTCCGGCCAAAATAATTCTCCACATCCAACCTCAAGAAATTTAACCTCAGACAAATCAGAAAAGGCGGATAATAGAAGATCTTCGATGCCATTATAAAGATTCTTATAGTTGTATTTATTACCCGGTTTAGTGAGTGAATAGCGGTCATCGATATCTTTCCTCGAATTATATATATTGGCTGCCTTCTCGCGATTATTTGCCATGACTTAAAACGTTCCGCATCGCCGATTCCAATTTATTGGTAATATCTTCGCGCGAAAAATGCCGAATCGCATAGGTTCGTCCTCGACGCCCCATTTCAATTCTTTCTTCATCAGGCAGAGCGATAAATTTCCTAAAAGCGCCAACTATTTGCTCCAAGTTTTCGGGTTCGGCGGTAAACCCGCACGATGCTGCATTTACATATTCTGCCATTTCGCCAGGGACAGATAACATGATTGGCAATTCCGACGCCATTGATTCAAAACATTTTGACGGAATTACGAAATTAAAGAGTTTTAAATTTCTCAAAGATATAATGGCAATATCCGCAGCCTTGAGAACCGATGGCATTTCCTGTTGAGGGACCGGATCCAGAAAAGTAACATTCTTTAGCCCTTGTTGTTTACTGTATTCAAGCATCATTTCCTTATCGTGGCCATCGCCTACAAAAAGAAAATCTATCGGTTCACGTTCCAGTTCTTTTGCGGCTTCAAGAATGATTTTCAGCCCCTGTGCCATGCCCAATATACCTGCATAAATCGCCAGTAATCTTCCTTCCTTCTTGTATTTCAGTATCTTTGTTGACGGAACTACTTGATCGTGGAATTCTTGAAGATCAACTCCATTGGTTATAAATAATGCCTTTTTATCATCAAATCCCAAATCCATTATGAATTTCCGCGCTCCTTTAGTATTAGCAATAATGCCGGAAGATTGCGCATAGAATACTCTCTCAAGTAACCTGGCTAAAAAAATTATCTGTTTGTTTCTTAAGGCCTTAAGTTCAATCGCCGTTTGTGGCCATAGGTCGGCCACATTAAACAGGTATGGAATACGTCGAAATAATTTCGAGGATAGACCGATAAAGCCGTTAAAAAGAGGAGGAGATTCGATATATACGATATCGTCGCGCTTCATGAATATATTATAAATGGAGGCCGAGAGCGCGAATGTCAAATGAATCATAATCCTTTTCAGAAATCCTTTATTCGGCGCGGTATAATGATAAAGTCGGATTATTCCATATCCATTAACTTTCTCTCTCATGAAGAATTTGCGGTGATATTCTTTCGGCTTTAATCCCGTGGGATAATTGGGAAAACCGGTTACGACAGTCACTTTATGTCCCTTATTTGCCAGTCGCCGAGCCATTTCCGATATGCGCCGCTGCGCTGCTCCCATTTCAGGCGGGAAATATAGAGTTACAAACCGTATTCTCATTTTTACTCCAGTATTTTCTGATATACCTTTTCCATTTTATCCAGACATTCATCCCATGCGTAATGTCTTCTAACATACTCCCTTCCTGCCGCTCCCATTTTTTTGCGCACATGAAAATCATTTCCAAGATGAACCATTGCTCCTGCCAATGCGCTCTCATCTCCCGGTTCAATTAAGATTCCACTGATCCCATCCTTTACTATTTCGGGAACGCCTCCAACATTGGTGGCTATGATAGGTAAGCCGTAAGCAGCGGCCTCTAATGCTGCAACGCCAAATGATTCCTGATATGACGGCATCAGCAAAACATCAGCATGCGCAATGTATGACGCGGCCTTTGTCTTTTCAATCCATCCTTCAATTGTTACCTTGTTCTTTATCCCAAAATCTTCCGCCAATTTTTCAAGGTCATCCTGCATTGGCCCCCCGCCTATCAAACGAAGATGTGAAGGAACTATTTTAGTATAAGCTGAGGCATAAGCCCTCAAAACCAGGTCCGGCGCATAATTAGGCCAAAAGCTTTTGGCAAAAATAA
Source organism: Candidatus Zixiibacteriota bacterium (assembly GCA_036480375.1). Taxonomy (NCBI): domain Bacteria; kingdom Pseudomonadati; phylum Candidatus Zixiibacteriota; species Candidatus Zixiibacteriota bacterium. The sequence goes on along the minus strand of JAZGGI010000024.1, from coordinate 28,258 downwards.
ATTCAATTTCAGATGATTTTTTCTTTTCAAGTTTTTCAATATTCTTTGAAAATGGCAGGCTGAATGGTATCTGTTCTATTTTATTTGCTACAGACGGTTCAAATTGTATGGTTTTATTTACCAGATACCGGCTGGTCGCTGTAACAAACGCTGCCCTTTTCAATGCCTTGCGCGTAATTGGTCCAATTGTGAATCTCTTATTGGCGGCGTCAACTATGTCAGTTCCCCATACGGATACAACCAACGGAGCGTTATTTTGTAAGATCCCCCAGAGTGCGAAACCGGTGGCGTAATGAACGTGAACAATATCGGGATTGAAGTTCGAAATTTCCTTTCGCGCCGTCAAGATATTCAAAATATATGATATCGATGACTTCCCGGGCAACGTGACCGTTTCGTATTCATCATTGGAAGAGGTTGAGCGGCTATTGCTTATTAAACGAATATGATGTCCTCGCACCGTCAGCGCTTCGCACCATCGTTCGGTATGCACCGAACCCGCCTGCGCCAGCATGGCAATTTTCAATTTAAACATCCCCGCGTTTTGAATTTGATACGCTCACCTTCTGAAGCGGCAATCACCCCAAAGACAATCGCCATGTGGTAGCTATTGTTACCCCAAAACCAGGAACCGGAATAAATGGATGATATCGTTATAACACTGGCAATAACAAACAATATTAGCGTGTCAGCCGATCTGCACGTATCTGAAACCGAAATGAAATTCCCATAAGATACTCGTATCGCCTTGAAAAAAAAGTATCCCAGAGATAAGAATCCAAAAATGCCGGTTTCAGATAACACTGTCATAACAATAGCGTGAGTTGATAAACCCGAAACCATATAAAAAATCGGATCAAATTTCACCTCCGGCAACCATAAATATATCTGGGCAAAATTCCCTGGACCGATTCCCCAAATGGGATTGGCCCAAAACGCTTTGAGGGCAGCCGTCCACAATGTGAAGCGGAGTAAAATCGTACCACTGGCTTGAAGTCCAATCCGGCCAAATCGATATAATATGCCGTCAAGTAAAGGCGTATAAATTAATATTATGGGTATAACGGCGGCTACCAATATCGCCGCATGAATTAGATTATTGCGTGAAATGGCCAGGTTTTTTTTAAAGCTGTAACGCAAAGAAAATGAAATAATTAAGACAATTCCAATTCCAGCCGTTATTGCCGACGCGCGAGTTTGAGTGGCGGCCAGTGCCCCTGAAATTATTATTCCACAGATCGTCCAAAACACTCGCTCCCGGATATCAGATGACCATAAATAATAAACGAGGCAAATCAACATTCCAAGCATTACATGATCCCCATAACCTCTTCCCGCCAAACCGAAAGTTCGTATGCCTCCGCCTGCGACAAGAAATTGCATAGTAGATAATAGAGAGTTTGCCGCCGCTACTATTGCAAATGAGATAAATACGTGTTTTATATTTAGCCGGGGCGAATAATGACACACAGCCATAAATGTCATAAAAAGAAGTATCTGGCGCATAATGAATTTTATGGATAGGGCCGTCGCTCCGTTGAGCAAGGCCGAGAGAACCACAATCAAAAGATAAATCAGATATGGTTTAAACAGATGATTTTGTATTATTGTTCGACGTCCCAGAAAGATATCGATAAAATAAGCCAGAACCAGAATCATAGCGCAGACATCGGCCGGGAGGAAAGTCACTGTAAATTGCATAGGAAGAAACAAAAAGGTGCCGATGATTAATAAATATACGGCAAAAACTCCATTAACCAGCAGCAATATAAGTATTGGCAAACAACCAAATGCGATCCCGAGTACCGGTTTCCAGATTAATAACGCGCTCAGTGGTATAATATATACCATACCAGCCTGAAATAACACCCAATTGGATATGTCGATTTTTCCATGCAATGGCAAATAATCAAATTTGGATATCAAACCAATTACCCTTTTCCGGTTATTCTTGCAAATATCGCTCTTAATTCAGGTATGTTAAATATAAGCCCGCACAAGAAAAAAGTCACAGCAGTAATTGACAATTTTATGACTGTATTCGCTATCCTTTCTGCCATTCCGCCAAAAGATAATATATCCCAATTCGATATGACCGACGCCACCCAAAAAACAACAACAGAGATAGCGATCAATTTGAAAAAATAAGTCAGTATTTTTTTCCAGCCAATCCCCGGCAACACTCGTTTCGACAGAGCCATGAGGAATAAGGCCCCGGCACTATAACTTATACTGGTTGAAAGGGCAAGTCCGGCAGCGCCCATATTCTCAATCAAATAATACGCAAAAAATAATTTCAAAAAAACTACGAGCGCGACATTTATCATCAAAACCTTATATTCTCTACCGGCATAATAAACCCGCGTTATAATCCAGAACAAAAATTGTCCGGCCATTCCCGGAATAAAATACCTCATGACGTAAGCGGTCTGGTCAATCGAGCGGCTGTCGAAGGCACCCCGGTGAAAAGCAATAACAATGATGTCCTCAAGGAAAATCCAGAAAACTATCATTATCGGAACCGCAATCAGCATGCTTAAGGTTACGGCGCGATGAAAAATGTAGCGGGCGGTGTCATATTGTTTCAATTCAAGTGACTCGGAAAAATAAGGGAAGATTGCGGTTGCCAGCGCGAAGGCAAAAATGGATATCGGGACATTATACAGAACGTAAGAATAACCCAGCGCCGAAATAATTCCGGTTTCCATTGATGAGGCAAAAAACCTGTCAACAACAGCATTAACCTGAGCCGATCCCTCAATTATAAGAATGAACAGAATCGCTGTCAGAAATTTCCCATTACCAGTAAAACTCAATGAAAACTTTTTTATCCCCTGAAGAAACTTTAGACTGCGAAAAGGGAAGTACAAAACAATAATCTGGACAAGATATCCTACAATCACGCCATATACTATGGCCCTGGTCGAGTATGCGGCGGCAAAAAGAATAATCGAACCGATCAGGATTATATTGGCTATAAGCGGCCCCGATGCGGGAATAATAAATTTCTTTTCATTATTTAGCGCTGAACGGAAAAATGTTTCCAGGTACGAAAAAACAATTATGATTGTCATAATTCGGGTTAAATAAACCGCTTTGGCGATTGTTTCTTCGTTAAAACCTGGCGCGATTATTTCTACAAGTACCGAAGCAAAAGTAAAGACACTTAGGGAAATAGCAATACATCCGATTAATGAATAAAAAAATTCGGGCCAGATGGTTGATATTGGGGCAATACCTGTTCTTTTCGTAGTCGCCCTACTCATTTGCGGAATAAAATAATTGGATAATCCGGCCACCAATGTATATATCGCGAGGGGAATTGAGGCCGCGACCAGATAAACATCGTATTCTAAGCTGGTGCCGAAGCGGTAGGCGATTATCATCTCCCGCCCAAATCCGATCACCTTTGAAACCAGAACAAGAATAATAATGCCCAGGGTGGCCTGTTTAATTGTATGAGCGGGATTATTCATCAGGATCTTTGAAGATAATTATCAATGGCCGTACGAATCACCTGCGATGGTTTTTTACCGTTGATTAAATAATTGAGGCGGCGGCGCGATTTCTTGATTTTCTTCAATGCTTTGGACACTTTACCCGGCGACATATCAACCAGGACATTGGCTCCCTTTTCAACCGTCTCCACCCATTCGGTTTCATGGCGCAATGTCAAACAGGGACATCCGAGGAAGTACGCCTCTTTCTGCATTCCGCCCGAATCGGTTAATACTGCTTGGGCGAATGCCATCAAAGTCAATAGCTCATTATATGGTACCGGCTCAACTACGAGAAGATTATTAACTTTTTTCAAATCCTGATAAAGCCTGAATTTCTTGAGATTTTTAATCGTACGAGGATGAGCCGGAAAAAGCTTCGCGCCTTTCAGAGAGTTCAGAATTTTTATAAACGCCCTTAGCCGCTCCGGATCGTCGGCGTTTTCCGCGCGGTGCAATGTAATAAGGAAATACCGGCTTTCTTCAATATTGTATTTAGCGAAAACTTCACGATTGCCTTTGATATATTTCAAATGCGCGTCAAGGATTTCATACATCAAATCTCCGGAACGAATCAAACCTTTGGTCAGACCTTCCCGTAACAGGTTTTTTCGAGCTGTCGGCGTCGGGTAAAAAAGCAAATCCGAAAGATGATCGGCAACGCGGCGATTGATTTCTTCCGGCATAGTCGGAACAAACGACCGCAGCCCCGCTTCGACATGACCAATGGGAATATGAAGTTTCGACGCCGTCAACGCCCCGGCTAAAGTTGTATTGGTGTCGCCATAGATCAAAACCATATCGGGGCGGTCATGAAGGAGTATCTTTTCAAATTTCTCAAGGATTTGTCCGGTCTGCCAGCCATGATTGCCCGATCCGATATTGAGATTTTTATCCGGTTTGGAAATTTGCAGTTGGTCAAAAAAGGCTCCGGATAGATTATAATTGTAATGTTGACCGGAATGAATAATCTGATGCTGATAAGCTTTTTGCAGACGAACCGCCAGCGGCGCCAGCTTTACAAACTGTGGACGAGCGCCGACGAGCGACATTATTTTTGCTTTTTTTTTATTCATGCAATGTCAAAATCGCGAATATCCAATCTTGAGCTAATTGAAAAAGCCTTTTATGGTATCGACTACTTCTTTTTGTTCATCCGATGTCATCTCACCGAAGATAGGTATCGAAATTACCGTCAGGGCGGCTTCTTCGCAATTGGGAATATCGCCCCGCTTGTAGTTTAAATCCGAAAAACATTTTTGGAGATGAAACGGAACCGGATAATAAATTTTGCAGCCTATTTTCTTGTCTTTCAGCCAGGCAACCAATTCATCCCGTCTATCACACGCGATTGTGTATTGATTATATATGTGCCAGTTGCCGTCTTCGACTTTTGGTGTTCTTACCGGAAGACCGCTGAGCATTTCATCGTATTTTGAGGCGTTTTGTCGGCGCGATTCCGACCAACCCGTAAGATACGGCAGTTTAACCAGCAAAATTGCCGCCTGCAGAGTATCCAGGCGAGAGTTATATCCGATAATTTCATGATGATATTCGAATTTGCCCCCGTGCACTCTGAGCAGACGAACCATGTCGGCGATCTCGTCATCGTTGGTGACGACCATTCCGCCGTCTCCGGCGCAGCCCAAATTTTTAGTCGGGAAAAACGAAAAACATCCGGCGTCTCCCCAATTTCCGGCTTTACGCTCTTTATATACGCTGCCGATAGCCTGCGCCGCGTCTTCAACGACTTTTATATTTAGCTTGCCGGCGATGTCCATAATCGCATCCATCCGGGCGCATTGTCCGAAAAGATGAATCGGTAGAATTGCTTTGGTTTTGGGAGTGATGACCTTTTCAACGCAATCGGGATCGATATTATAGGTATCAATATCTATATCAACAAAAACCGGGGTCGCTCCCAGACGGCTTATAACTCCGGCCGAGGCGAAAAATGAGAATGCGGAAGTGATAACTTCATCCCCCGGCCCGACGCCACAAGCCTGCAATGCCAGCAAGATTGCGTCGGTACCCGAAGCCACTCCAATTGCGTGTTTGACGCCGCAAAACTCCGATACTTCTTCTTCAATCTGTTTTACTTCCGGTCCGAGAATATATCGTCCATGGTCAATAACGCGGGCAATGGCCTGGTCTATCTCTTTGCGAATCGGTTCGGTTTCTCTTTTTATATCAAGTAATGGTACGGCCATGTTTATTCCTTATTCCGGCCAGTTTTGATTTTCAAGCAATTCTTCTTCGGGAACGGGACCGAAGTCTTTGGCCGGAACTCCCGCAAATATCCTCTGGGGAGGAACATCTTTGGTCACTAACGCGCCCGCGGCAACCAGGGCGTCGGCTCCAATTGTTTTACCCGGAAGAATAGTAGCGTTTACGCCGATACGAGCGCCTTTTTCGGCAATAATCCCCTTATAGAATTTAAATCGTTTTTCGGTTCGTCCGACAAAATTATCATTTGAAGTCGCGACACAGGGAGCTATAAAAACGCGATCACTAAGACGGCTATAGGCGGTAATATACACATTGGTTTCCAGCTTGCAATAGCGTCCGATTTCGCAGAAATTTTCTATGGCTACGCCTCGACCGACAATCGTGAAATCTCCGATCGTAACGTTTTCCCGAATTGTGGCCAGGTCGGCAATCAAAACTCTATTTCCGATATGTGAGTCGCGATACATGATCGCCCCGGTCCCGATAATGCAATCATCTCCAATATTACAGGGCGGCAGCTCCTGAACGGAGGTGGTCGCCGAATTAGCCGCTTTCATCGGTTCTTTGCCGATCACGGTATTATCATCAATGCGAACATTATCGCCAATTACCGAATCGGCATGAATGACAATATTATTTCCAAGAACACAACCTTTTCCGATAGAAACGTTCCGACCGATGATACAATTGACGCCAAGGGTCATTTCGGCTCCGATATCTGCCGATTTATCAATAAAATTATTGTCCATTATAATTCTCCGAATCGTCTAATTGAGCACCGGATTAATTAAATTTTCCCGAATAAAAACCATTCAGTTCAGACCTCGCCCCTGATTAATCAATCCGGAATTCCCGATTTGCCAGAGATTTCCTTCCGGGCCTGATTTAACAATTCATAGTCAGTCGGTGAAAGGCGCCTTAGATTCTCGAGATAGTCGGCAAACAAAGAAAGAAAAACCGCCAGCATCAACGACGTACAAAACGTCACCGCGACAATAATTGAGCGTTTTGGTTTATATTTTAATTCCGGAGGGTAGGCCTCTTCCAGAACCGAAATTGTCGGTGTATCCTTTTGTTCCTTTATTCGCGCGTCTTCATAAAGTTCAGTCAGGAGAAGATATACTTTTTCCTGAACCTCGACGGCCGATGAGAACTCGGCCAACTTGATTGACAACCGAGGAATATCTTCAAGAGGCAAATCAAGATACGATTTGCTTCCATCTCCCAACTCAATTTTTCTCAGCTGTTTTTCGTACTCCTGAGCTCTGTTTTCGAGGTTTTTTATCGAAGGATGATTGGCTGAGTACATCTTTTTCTGGACATCAATCGAGACCCGGGTTAAAGCTAATTGCGATTTAAGTTCCGATGCCGCCGAAATGGCCAACTCCTTCTGACTTGCCAAATCTACTGCCTTATTCTCTTTCTGAAATGCCAATAATTTCGCCCGGGCGCTGTCCAACATGGTTTTCGTTGAGTCCAGCCGGTGATAGATAAATTCGCGATCGGATCTTGCCTTTGCCGCTTTGACACTGCGGTTTAAATCATCCAGTTCTTTGACAAATTGATTGGCAATTTTAGCCGCCATTTCGGGATCCTTGTCCTCATAATACAGCTCGACGATTCCCTCGGGAGATACCGATATGGATGATTTATCTTTTAAGTAAGAATGACATTCCTGAAAGGAGCCCAGTTGATAGTGATTCTGCAAATCAAAAACCTCAATAACCGCTCGCGCGATAGTCGTCGATTTGAGCATAGTTGCATATACATCTGAGGGCGTTGCCATGATAGGCAAATCAAATCCGGCCGAACTGATAGTGTACTGGGCAAAACTCCCGGACATACTAACCATCTGGTCGTGTTGGGACGGAAGAATCGATGTTTTGGCTCGGTACCATTTCGGCAAAAGTAAGGCGATAATAACCGCCCCGATGGTACAGACCAAAACCAAACTGATAATGAATTTCTTTCGGCAGGCCAGGACAACAAGCATTTTCCACAGATTAAAATTAGAATATGAATTGTCGTTCATCGTTTATCCTGGCTTTCTTTTTCCGGTATATAGATAATCTCGCCGTCAAATAATTCGTTTGTATCTTCGATGCTTATGCGTCCGCCAGTGGACGGATTGATAATGATTATTTTATCCCGGTTGGCGTTACTGCCGAAGCCGCCGGCTTGAACTATATAATAATCAACGTCCTTTCCATTTATATGCGGAATTAATCCCGGTGACGCTACCGCTCCCAATACGGAGATCATTCCCGTTATTTCAGGAACATAAACCGAATCCCGATCCATAAGAATAATCCGGATCGGATCCATTATGTCACGCGGATTGAGACTCAAACGTGTAATATTCTTCAAATCATTTTGTGGTGAATTTGGATTGTAGTTATCCACGGATGCGATGTTTATGCTCTGTTCGCGGTCCAACCACGATAACCGATATATTTGAGTAAGCTCGCGAATGCCTTTGGGAGTTACCCCACCGCATAAATTAAATAGCTCCGCCAGATTAAATATGTCACCGCTAAGTCCATAACGCCCGGGCCTGGCAACCTCCCCAAAAATTACAACAAAGCCTTGTCTTTGATGCCCCTGTTTCCATGTTATATTCAGATTATCTCCCGCGGCAGGGATATATGAAGATGCATTTGAACTTGCCAAATCAACTCGATTTTTCTCTTCCCCATCGGTTGATGTAATTACAATTTCCAAATCCTCGGAATTTCCGATTAATCCTCCGGCATAAGCGATCAAATCGGATAATTTATCGCCCTCAATAATCTCAATAATGCCCGGCTGATTTACGTTTCCGGAAAGCGACACAAAACGGTTAATAGTATGCCTGGAAGGGACAAATACAAAATCACCTTTGCATAATAAGGGATTGGTAGAGTTATCTCCGATCGCGTTGTATCTAAGAAGATCGGTACGCCAATCGCCCTTGTTCCCCCGAAAAACTATATTACGAATTGATGCGTCCGGAGTGATTCCTCCGGCCAATTCAATTATTTCCGAAATCCGCCACGTTGCCGGGGCGTAATACGTCCCCGGATTTTTGACCTGGCCGGATACGTTTACTTTTACGAAGCGAAATTCAGTCAATTGTATTGTAAAAGGCGAACCCGCGAATAATTCTCCGGCGGATGATTTTATTTTCTCAACCGCTTCATTCATCGTTATCGGGCCAATATAAATCTGCCCGACCGATTTAATAAACAGGTGGCCGTCTGATTTTATTTCGCATGAAATATTAGCCAGCTGGTCGGATATAAAAAAAATCGTAAATCTATCACCCGGACCAACAATATAATCTTCGGGATCAACATAATTGCCAAGAAATTTATTTTGGCTACTGTTATAAATCATCTGTAAGGCCATTTCGGTGAAAGAAACGCTTTTTGATTGAGCATTTACTATTGATTCACCAATCCTGGTTGCCAAATCGCTATTGTTATCGGGATTTTGGGCCAAGCAAAGCCCACCAAAAAGAAAAAACGAAATAAGAATAAATATCGCAATAGTCGATATTTTCATTAGCATCCCACCTACGGTTAAGCCTTGAATTATATCAAACCCTCGTATTATTGTCAAGCTGTTCCTCTCGTTAAAGCGGACATCGCATCAAATAACTGATTATACCACAAACATTTATTTTAGATTATAGGAAACCCGCCCGGGGAATAAAGATTTTCCCGATGTTAATATTGCCGTAAAGAATCAATAATAATCCAGTTTATTATTGAATCAGAGAATAGTATGTTGTCCGGAGCCAGGTATTGCCTCATGTTGCCAACCGGTAAAATTCTCTGAATCAACATCGACAGTGAATCTCCGGCGATAGCGTTGGGTATTCCATCGGTTCCATTTCCGAGAATGCCTTCAAAAGAATCCAGGGAGTAATTACCATAGGGCAGGGCGCCATGGCAGGAAACGCATTTAAGATCAAAAATATCTTTCATGCCGCTGTTATAACTATTTAATCCCGAAGAACCGGGAGCGGCGCTATCGGAGACGACCCATTGAATAACCAGATCCTCTTCGACAACATTTATCATGTTCGCTTCATGGGAACGATTGGCGGAATCCAAAAGAGCCGAATTAGCGGAGTCGCCCGGCTCGACAATGCCCGGCAATACAGTTGTATAATAAAAATTCATAGAATAATCAGTTCTGATTCCGGGATGGCAGGGAAAACAATTATCTTCAAATATCGGCCGAATGTCGCTGTAATAATTATATGATCCTGGGTCGTTGCCGTTGCCCCTCAATTCTATTTTATCGGTCAATATCATGTCTAATACCCTGTAAATTTCCAAATTACTGGAAGTGGGGTATTCTATAAATGGGGTGGGGTTCGCCGTTAAACGCCAGGTTGTCCAGGCGATCCCGGATGCGTCCGTTCTGGTTACTATCGAGTCGTTTTCGACCGGAAGCAGGGCCGTTGAATCAGAAACCACTATACTACGATCAAGGGCTCTAAATAAAACCCGTTGAGATGCTACCGGATTGGAATACTTGTCAACCACGCGAACCTTAATCGTATCAGCAATAAATTCCCCGGCAATCCCGGTTACTGGATTTATAGTAGGTCCAATTAACTCCATTCTTTCGGGATTAGATGCGGTGACTAAAATCGAGAGATAAACAACCGAATCATCGACATCCGAAGCAATAATCTTAATGGTGTCCACTCCGATTAATGTATCCACCAAATATGCGGCCGAGGCATAACCACCCTCATCGGTCGAATCTATCGCCGGAAATATTACCGATCCATCATGGGAAGTGATTTGCTCAAAGGAAACTTCAATTCCAGGTACCAGCGCATTGTTTTCATCGACGACTCTGACCCTGACCGAATCGGACATAAAGGTCCCGGCTTCGACAGCTCGATTATTGGTCGAAAGCAATTCGAGAGATTTGTGTAAATCCGGCTTTTCGGGCGACGGAATTGATTTTTTACTGCATGAGATGGTAAAGATTATGGCGCATACAATAAGAAGGGAGTATCTGGTATATTTCATTTATTGCCTTTCAAACTTTCATTCAAAGGTGACTTTGGACTATACTTAATACACAGAATACAATTGTCAAGACTAAATTGATTTTTAGTTTGGGCGTGTTTAAATCATCTTAGAATGTCGAAACCCCTGCGGTTTCGACATTGCGGCTTTACCCTATTTAAATTTCAGTCCGATTTTGAACAGTGAGGGGATTCTTTTTCGGTCGCGGATCAGAATCAATGCGGCAAAAGCCAGATATATATAAAACACTTCCATCCTAATCTCTGCGAATATGAGTTGAGCAAGAAATAAAACCGCCAGAATTATCGCTCCATACCAGGACATTCTCAAATTCGTCAATATCGCCACGGCGAATATTGACTGTCCCGCGGTCAGCCAGATTTCATGATCCTGACGCAAATCCAGAGGCAGCGCTCCGATTTTCCCGGCCGATATCGAAAAGACGATAGGCAAAGTCCCCACCAATAATGTCCATTGATTGACTTTGGAAGAAATCAAAGCTCCGATAGCCGCCTGTGCCTGTAGACGAAAAGCCCAGATGCCCGCCACCATAAATTCAGGGGCTTCCGATGCCAGCGGCGCCAGCCATTGAACAACAAGGAATTCATCCATCCCGGCTTGAGTCGCGAAATTTTTCAGCGAGTGCGCGAACGGTTCAGCGGATATGAATATTATAAATCCGGCGTACAAAAACAGCGCGTAGGTTACCATTCGGCGCGGTTTATTTTGCAGTTTTCCAATTATCGCGGCCGGGCCGACCAGATCCGGTTCCTCGACTTCCGCTCGGGCCGTGCGGATGATATAGACAATAAAAATAGAGATCAAAACGGCGGCGTCAACCAGCGAAAGGCTGCCTTTGAACGGAATCGAAAAAGCATAGACGGTGGCACAGGCCATATAGAAAACTTCGGTGGAATGGCCTTTATGGAGCTGTAAAGCCTTCTTTTTGGAGCGCAGGAAAAATATGAGAAGCACCATTGGCCAGCCGAGACCGATCAAAAGACGATTGGCGCCGGTCATATTGGCCAGGGCCAACTCCGATAGCGCAATATCTTTGCCGGCGTCCCAGGCAAATACCATATCGACGGCGTATTCGGGAAGAACAGCGATAAGAGCCAAAATCGCCAGTGCGAAACCCTGCGATATATCCATCTGGACGACTTCGGCCGCCCAGGATAGTATAAACGCCGCGCCGAGAAGACTGAATCCAAAAATCAACGCTTCGGTTCCGGGGCCGTTGTGGAAAACGCCGAGGCGCATCAGTATGCCGGGAATTGTTATCAGCGGCGTGACGATCATCACGATTTTGCTGAATTTCCCAGGCGAGTTGGTTATGGCCGTACTTTGATATTCGCTCATGTTTTTGGTTCCAATTGTCGGCCAATCTACGGTGAGATAGCATTAATGTCAAGAATTTCCGGCCAGAGCCATGCAAGAGCCTTTTTTTAAGAACCTCCAAATAGTCATTACGAGCGAGTGAAACGAGCGCGGCAATCTGTGGCTTAAAAAACTCGGAAGTTCCGTCAGTTCCTGCCCGGAATTAGCCGTGTGTGAACTGACGGTTTCAGCGGCGGGTCACAATTTTTCTTCTCAAAATCAGGACCTGCCGCAAAGATAATATTCTTTCTTGACACTTCAGGATATTTAGTCATCTAATAGGAATATTGTTTATTTATTCTATCGTGATCGATTACAGGGAAGGGGAATAATGAGAAAATTTATCATTAGTCTATTGGCATTGGCTTGGCCTGTAGCTGTTTTCGCAAACATTATTCATATTCCCGATGACTTTGGCACTATCCAGGAGTGTATTGATAATGCCTTAACGGGCGATACTATTTTCGTGGGAATCGAAAACTATAACGAGCATCTGACAATTGATAAAACTATCAGCCTCATTGGTGAATCGGTAAATTGCTCGATTATTGACGCCGGAGGCACAGATGACGAAATTTTTATTACATCCCCGAAAGTTCTTATAAAATCTTTAACCTTAACCAATGCTGGCCCAGTATATGGCGATGAATATCCTCATGATGCCGGTGTTAAAATTTATAATTCCGATAGTTGCGTAATTGAAGGATGCAATATAATTGACAATCTGGCCGCCGGAATCACGTTGCGATCATCCTCATATTGTATGATACAGAATAATTACATTTCGAATAATTACACGGGTATATATTTCTTTTTCCCTGAGGATATGCGTGATGTTGATATTGTGGAAAATAAGATTCTGAAGAATCAGATAATTGGCAACGAAAGAACAGGCATCAAATTTGAGCATACCGGGTATTCTCACCACAGATTCAATGAAGTTCGAGGGAATTTAATCTCAAATAACGGAACAGCCTTTTCAATTATTATGTCGTATGACAATATTTTCTGTTTTAATCAATGCATTGATAATTCATCTGGATTTGGCATTGTTCAGTGTATGGGCGGAGGTGGCCGTAATTATTTTCATCATAATATCTTCAAAGCCCGAGATGGTGAGGATTTAAGATACTACTTAGAGATGTTTAATTATCCTGAATATTGGAATTCTCCCGATGATAACGTTGGGAATTTTTGGTCCAATTATACTGGCAGTGATGATAATGGTGATGGATTAGGTGACGTACCCCATGAATTTTACAGTGGCTACTATTATATAGATTGGTTGCCGATTGTCATAATAGATGACGCCGACGGTGATGGTATTACCGACAGTGTTGATAATTGCCCATTAATACCAAACGCTGATCAGATAGATAGAAATAGAAACGGCATCGGTGATGTTTGCGATGAGTACATTAATGGCGACGCCAATGGAGATAAAAACATAAATGTCGGAGATGCCGTTTACATTGTCAATGCCGTATTTAAGGGTGGTCCGCCGCCATCGCATCCCAAAGCGGGCGATGCCAATTGCGATGGCACGTGTAATGTCGGTGACGCCGTTTATTTAATCAATCATGTATTTAAAGACGGTCCCGAACCCTGCGCCAGTTGTCCGTAATTATAGCTTACATTAATTGAAAAGGCGATATCTCGTATATCGCCTTTTGTTGTTTTTTTGAGGCAGATTTAGACTAATGCCCCATCCGAAAAACAGGCGAAGCGCTTTTTTCGGATGGGATCCCGCATGGGGCATTTACATATATTCAATCCATTCGATGTATTTTCAGAAATCATCCTCATTACCGGGATGAATACTTTTTGCGCCCCGGTGCCTCAAATCTTTAGGGCTCGTTGAAAAATTACTGAATGGTCATCACAAGGAGTTCTGCAAAAGCGGGACGACGTGGCGATCTGTTATTATAATACTACAGATTGCCACGCTCTTTTCGTTCGCTCGCAATGACTATGTTATGATTATTTATATGTAGCGACAACTCTAGAGTTGTCGCATTGTCGAAACCGCAGGGATCCTGCCCTACCATTATTTCTATCCAAATGATTTCTTGAATAATTCAGTGTCGGATTTATTAAACAATACAAAATGAATTTCGGTGATTGATCGAGCGTCATCGGCAAATTCATCCAGGGCTTCGTGCATCGCATGGGCGCATGACTCAAGCGACAATCCTCCGACACCGGTACCGATAGCCGGAAATGCAATCGACGACAGATTTAAATCATCGGCGACGTATAGGCTGTTGAGAGTGGATTTATAAACGTATTCTTCGTCGGTTTTCAAATCCTGACCCATACCGGCGGCGTGAATGACGTACATATGCGGCAAATCACCCGCGGTCGTGGCGACCGCATTCCCGATTTCAATCGGCCCTAATGCCACCGCTTCGTCTTCGATAATTTGACCGCCCAAACGTTTGATCGCTCCCGCCACACCGGAACCCATCCAAAGATGATTATTGGCGGCATTGACGATGGCGTCGGTCTTAGCTTCGGTGATATCGCCAGAATAGATTTTGACTTTCATGTCCGCTTTGAAAATTCCTAATAATTTTTATTTGCATCCGGATATTTCATTCTACGTAAGGACGAGGTTTTAGTTTTTCCCGTTTATCTAAAAATATCAGAATTGAGACGCAGAATCCTCCCGCGAAACATCCCAACACTGCGCCTCCCAGCACATCGAGAGGATAATGGACTCCGACGAAAACGCGTGAGATACCGACCAGAAACGCGAATATCATGAAATACCAGCGGTATTTTTTATAGAGCAGGCCGAAGAAAAGTGCCTGACCGAAAAGATTGGCCGTATGGGCCGAGGGAAAGGCAAATCCCGGACCGCATCTTACCAGAAGATGGACATCCAATGCTCGACAGGGCCGCATTCTTTCAACCAGCGGCTTAATCAGCCCGGCCGATGATAAATCGGTTATCGCCACAGTGATTGCGGAAAAAACGACCACCCAGACGAATTTCTTTTTGCCGAAGGTCAAAAGGGTAATGACTATCAAGGCGTATAAAATGCGCAACAGCCAGTCGTTGGTGATAATCGGCATAATAAAATCGGTGACCGGGTTGGCCAGGGTACTGTTTATAATTTGAAACAGCATCGTATCATATTCGAGTATTCGTTCAATCATGGAATTTCCGATGTTTTTTAATGAAGGCTATTGTCTGCCGGTAAGACGGTATTCCCGTGCGGGCTTCCGGCTTAAGACATTTCAGAGCGGCCGTGGCTGAGGCGAATTTCATTTTCCTTTCCAGATCCCATCCCTTGAGTAACCCAAACAAATACCCGCCGTGGAAGGCATCACCGGCCCCGGTAGTATCAACTGCTTTTATCTTAAATGCTTTTTGGCGATGCTGGTTATTAAACGAATCGATACCAAATGAACCATTGGTGCCGCATGTGACGACAACTTCGGGGATGCCGATTTTTTTGAAACCGGACGCGGCTTTTTTTATAGAGCGGGTATTAAAATAATGCCGGGCGTAATCATCGGCGCAAATTAAGAAATCAAGATAAGGAAACAGTTCATCGACTTTGTTGCGAACCGAACCGATATCGAGCATGACTCGGGCGTCGACTTTTTTGCCCCAATGGGCAAGCTTGACGGCGGCTTTTAGATGACGGCCATCGAGGTGAATCAGTTTGGGAATCGGCAAACAGGATAGCTTAAAATCGCGCGGATGGATAAAAATTCGCTGCGGCATATCCAAAACAATTGTCCTGTTTCCCGATTGTTGTTCAATCCAGGCGAAGGCTCTGGCCGACGAGCAGTTTTTTCGGATGACACACAGGTTATGACGCACGCCGAATTTATCGGGCTCTTCTCTGGCGAATTTTGCCCACCGATCATCGCCAAAGGGCGCTATCAAGCTGGCCCGTCCGCCTAATTTGGAAAAAGTACAAAGGGAATTGGGGATCGGCCCGCCTCCCGCGATCAGGCTGCTCTGAGGGATACCGTCGATTTTTTTTCCCGGGAGAGGAAAAGATCGCATTGTCACAAAAAAATCGACCGGAGCGATACCCAGCCCCAGAGCGTCAACCGTTTTTTTCAATTTTAACCTGGCCTCCCGTTAATTCGATCAAGCGTGATTCAAAATCGGAGGTTTTTGATTTCCTGATTTTAAGTTCCATGGTTACTTCGTCAGCGAAATTTTGATTTATGATTTTGAATTTCTCGGCGTCTATAATTCGCATAAGCTGGTCATAGTATTTAAACGCAATCGAAAATTTCAAGCGGTCGCAGATTAACCGTTCGACTATTCGCGCTTGGTCAAGCATTTCTGACGCGGCACCTGAATAAGCCCGGATCAATCCTCCGGTTCCCAATTTCGTACCGCCATAATAACGAATGACAATAATGATTACATTTTTTAATTCATGCCCGGTGATGGTCTGAAATATGGGCCGCCCGGCAGTCCCGGACGGTTCCCCATCGTCTGAATATTTGAACTTTGCGTCGTCAATACCAATCGTATAGGCATAACAGTGATGCGTCGCTGAATATTCTTCTTTACGAATTTTCTCCAGGATATTTTGACAGTCCAATTCACTTTCGATTGAGAAACCTTTGGCGATAAAACGAGAGCCCTTAATTTTAATTTCATGTTCGGCCGGAGCAGCCAGAGTCAAAAAGCTATCGATAATTTTCCCAGACATGGTACTTGCTAAACCAATGATTTGAGAATCAGTTTATATTCGTTAACATTAGTTAGCGGGATGGCTCCGTATTCGATGAATTTTTCAAGATGCGGATTTTCATCGCCGACTATCACAAAAAGCAATTTACCCAGCTGATGACAGCATAGGGCGGCATCGAGAGTCCCCACTGAATTCGCCGAAACCTGCCCGATAACGACCACCTGAGAGAGTCCCACAATAATGCGATTGCGACTCATCAGCCGTCCGGTACTGACCGGGCTATCGGGTATATATTCGCTAATAAGGCCTCCCGATTCAGTAATTTCTTTGGCCAGACCGCTGTTTTCCAAAGGATGGATAATGTTTATTCCGCAGGGCAGGACGGCGTAGGTCTTGCCCCTTTCTTTTAACGCTCCAACATGACCGGCGGTATCGATACCTCGGGCCAGACCGCCAACAATAGATACTCCGTTTTTGGCCAAAAGAGATCCCAGTTCCACGGCATCTCCGATGCCTTCGGCCGAGACGTCCTGAGATCCGATAATAGCTACCGTTTTTTCATCCTGAGACGGCAGGTTACCCTGATAATACAGGAGCGGCGGCGGATCATTTAATTCATCCAGAAGTCGCGGATAATTATCAGCGGAGTAGATTACCGAACGGGAGTCAAAGGCATCAAGGCTTTCGATTATAATCTGGGCCGGGTCAAGAAATTCGGGAGCCTTGGCGACAGCGGAAGCTCGTCCCGGTCCGATACCTTCCAATTGCTGGAGTTCATCGACTTCGGCTAGAAATATGTCTTCAACAGTTTGATATTGATTAATAAGCAGAGCAAAAGTGCGGGGGCCCACTTTGCCGGTCATTTTCAGCGCCAATATCTGGGAAGCGGGACTGTATTTCTTTAAATCCAACATTAACATAATTTACGTCGGCGGTTTGGGTTTGGCAATAACCAATCACAAAAACGGAAAATTATAAAAGGGATGTTGCTCATTTACGGCATTTTCTTATATTTAATCTATGCGAAAATTAATTTATATCCCAGCCATTCTAATTTTATCGTTTCTTCTGAATTCCTGCGGAGACGATTTAGTGCCTGAGCAGAGAGTCGTCAGGATGCGGCATCTAATGGATGAGGGGAATTACGAAGAGGCTCTCGAACATTTCGTAATTCTAAAAAAAGATATGCCCACCGATAAAGCAACGCTTTTTATGGGGGCGCGTCTATATGAAAAACTAAATCTAATTGACAGCGCTTTATCGTATGCCATCAAATTTTCCGCATTATATCCGACCGATTTTGAGGGACAGAAGTTCCTGTATGAGATAAGTGAGCGTGCCGAGGATTTTGAAATGCAATTAAAAGCGGCCAGTCGTTTGGGCGCTCTGGAAAACAATAGGAAAAAATACCTGCCCAAAATCGCCGAATTGAATATTAAAACCGGAATGCCGGGAATGGCGGTATCGATCTATCGCGATTTGCTTGTTGACGATCCATCCAACAATCAAATTCGATTCGCTTTCGCCTATAGCCTGGCCGCTACCGGTCAATTTGACAGTGCCGTAGTTGTCATTGAGGAATTACTGGCTCAGAATCCCGGAGAGCTGGAATTAATGAATAATCTGGCGTTTTTTCTGACTCAGGCCGAAAGATATGAGGAAGCTGAAACCCAATACATTTTAATCACTAAAACCTTTCCGGATTATCTCGCCGGATGGCACGGCCTCGGGACGGTTCTGAAACAATTAGGTGATACGGCAAAGTCGATTGAAGCCTATCAGCGAGTTTATAATTCCGATTCAACATTTTTGGGGGTTGATTCGATTTTAAGAGAATTGAGTTCGGATTAAGACAAAGTAAATACGGGCTCGTCGCGACGAGCCCCCTACCGGTAGCAGCCGATTTAAAATATACTTCATCATACTAAATAGGAAATTTCGGAAAATGTGTTGAATTGATGTGAAAATTGGAGGTTTTTTATGCGGGAACCCACTCGAAAAAACACTTCGCTTATTTTTCGGATGGGTTACGGGGCTGGCGGGTCTACATTTGACAATACTAATAATAATTCGTAAAATGGTTAAGTAATATAACCAAAGTTTTTCTTTAAAAAAGGAACGGTTTATGAAATTTAGCAACGTATTAGGTTCATTTGAATTTCATATCTTAATATTGGATAAAGTATATACAGTATCATGTCCAAGAGAAGGCAAAAGATGTAATCGCGATGGGGAATTTTTTAACTTCCAATTTTCCTGCGAAAACGAATCTAAGCATATAAATATTTTTGTAAGTGGAACGCTTTTGGCAGAACTCAAACCTGAAAATTCTCTAGAAATCGCAATGTTGAATGTGGCGAAGAAAAAAATGGAAACGGGTAACGATGAAATTGAATTACACACAGGGAATTTTAAATCATACCTTTTTAATACTCCTTTAGAGATGACTAATGAGATGATTAGAGGTGACATATCAAATTACATTAAAAGAAGGTACGATGCAGAATTTGAAAAGTCATTCACAGTTATAGAAATAATTCTTGCATGTGAATTATCGGTGGTCACTACGAAAAAACAATTACACTTTATGCATAAACACAAACTACTAAGTTTCTCTTGGCCATCTGATATTTGGATGACACTAGGCTCAGAATCTGAGTGGTTTGTGCAAGATTTCAGTATTTCGGCGGATAATTATATCAATCTAACCAATCAACCTCAAAATTTGATTAATGTGGAAAACGCCAAAAACATACAACAGATATCTAAAGAATGGGATTTTTTCATTTGTCACGCTTCTGAAGATAAAAAGGAAGTTGTCGAACCTCTTGCAATGGAACTTAATAATAGAGGTGCAAAAGTATGGTATGATGATTGGACATTATCTATAGGTGATAGTCTAAGCCAAAGGATTGATGATGGTCTTAAAAACTCGAAATATGGAATAGTCATCATAAGCAAAGCGTTCTTTAGTAAGCCTTGGCCCCAAAGAGAGTTATCTGGATTGGTTCAGAAGGAAATTAAGGGGAACAAAGTAATATTGCCTGTATGGCACAAAGTGGATCACGATTATGTCGTCTCCAAATCACCGACCTTGGCAGATAAATTAGCCGGATCAACAGATAAAGGGATTTCGGAACTAGCAACCAAGATTCTAAAATCCTCCCAAATCAGTCTGTAGGCACGGATGGCTCATCCCAAAAAATGTAAAGTTTTCGGGTGGCTTTCCCAAAATGCAATCGCTTCAAATTCCCTGATTTCACCATACGACAACCCGAGGGTTGTCGCTACGCAAATAAGTTTATATCTTTGCAGAAGGGCATTGGTGGTGCAGGGTGCAGGCTTCGCAGCGGGGACGGCGGGCGACGCAGACGGCGCGGCCGTGGTCGATTAGTAAATGCGTCAGGATAATCCAGTCCTTTTTGGCGATCAATCGCCCGGTGCCCCACATCTTCAGATGTGGAGATAGATATATCACTCCTCAACTTAGTATTATCTAAATGTATTTACATTATTGCCCACAATCGGGTTCATAATACCAAATTTATATAATAATGGCAATCAGTTTATTGATTTATGGATTAATCTCTGGCAGGAGCCCTGTGGGCTCTTGCCCTACAAAATTTCTCAATTCCCCAACAAATTCACCATTGATTCTTAAACCAACCCCTTAGTTGAAAATAAGTATATCCTTAACCGGGAGACGCATCATATATGCCACAAAATAAAAGGAGCCAAAAGGACGACTACGAAAAAGGACAAAACGAACCCAATTCCCCGCAACTAAAAATAAAACATGCAATTACAAGGGATTTTCAAAAATGAAAATGTGGATAACTCTGGATTCCCGACTCGCTTTACCCTCTGGGCTTCGCTCTCGGGAATGACAGGCAAATTGGTTCGACAACTCAAGAGTTGTCTCTACACAGGTAAAGGCCTGTTTTTAGCTGTTGTGCGGGGTACAACGAATGTAGATAAAAATATTACTAAATCCAGGTTATTTCGCAGACGGGCATTGGGGGCGGAGGGTGCAGGCTTCACAGCGGGGACGGCGGGCGACGCAGACGGCGCGGCCGTGGTCGATTAGTAAATGCGTCAGGATAATCCAGTCTTTTTTGGCGATCAATCGCATCAGATCAAGTTCGATCCTGTACGGGTCTTTGTTTTCAGTCAGACCAAGCAAGTTGGCGATTCGTTTGACGTGAGTATCGACGACGATGCCTTCGGCTTTGCCGTACCATGCCCCCAATATGACCGATCCGGTTTTGCGCCCGACACCGGGGAGTTTGATAATCTCATCTAACGTATCGGGGACCGTACCCCCAAAATCATGCAGGATGGCGGCGGCGGAATTTTTGATTGATTTGGCTTTGTGGCGATACAGCCCGATTGATTTGATATCGTTTTCGAGTTGTGTAATATCGGCCGAGGCGAAATCTTTTATCGATTTATATTTTTTGAAAAGTCCGGGCGTGATTTTGTTGACCTGCTCGTCGGTTGTCTGAGCCGAGAGTATCGTCGAGACGAGAAGCTGATGGGCGGTTTTGAATTTGAGCGAACATCCCGAATCGGGGTATTCGGCTTTGAGAAGTTCGACTATTTTTTTGGCCCGGCGCCTGGCATCTTTTATCATAATGGATTAGTATTTGCTGAATTTTTTTGCCTGTTTGTCAAATTGAATGTTGGTCACTTCGGATAGTTGCTTTTTGGAAAGCTTTAGCCTTTTTCGGTCAACCTGTTTTAGAAATTCGCCGGATTTTATTTCACCGAAGAGTTTTTTCATCTGTGTTTTGACGTTTTTGTCGATGACCCGGGGGCCGTTTGTGACCGAGCCGTAACGGGCTATCGGCGAGATGCGTTCGAACATTCCTTCGAGGCCGTATTTTTTGATTAATTCAACTAAGAGGTCTATCTGGAAGGCGACTTCGAGATAGGCATTTTGCGGAGGGATTCCATTTTCGACGAGAGTCTCGAATCCAAATTTTAACAGCCGGGCCAAACCTCCGCAAAGTACTGCCTGCTCGC
This sequence comes from Candidatus Zixiibacteriota bacterium, assembly GCA_036480375.1. NCBI lineage: Bacteria > Pseudomonadati > Candidatus Zixiibacteriota > Candidatus Zixiibacteriota bacterium. Next base: position 6,428 of record JAZGGI010000024.1, on the reverse strand, counting down.
CGAACAGGTCGCCTATAGCTTCATCGGCAAAGGTGGTTCTGACCAGATGAGTTTTGGGAATCCCGATGGCTCGGGCAAGGCGGCTGAGATTTTCAAATCCTTTTTGCTTTGATCCCTGATGCACAGAAATAAAAGCCGAGTAAGAAATTTTATTCAGATAATTATCGCGAACTGCCAAACCCGGAGCGTGGGGCGCGAGGAGGTAAACCGGAAAATTCTTGGGCGGAACAACCTGCTTGAAATGAATTGAGGAGCCATGCAGAAATACCAGCGCCGTTTTTTTTTGGAGCGTGTTAAAAAAATTATCGGTTAGAATTTCTTTGTGAGCGTGATCGGGCAGGGCAACAATTATATAATCGGATTCGATCGAGGAGGATAAGATTGATATTGCGTGTAATTTATCTTTTTGGGCCAGTGATTTGGATTTCGAACGTGCCCGCAGTCCGACGGTAACATTGAATCCCGAGTCTTTCAGATTAAGGGCAATCGCTCGGCCTTGTGAGCCGTATCCCAGGACGGTTATGTTTTGATTTCTTTTCATTTGAATATCCTCTTTCGTGACCGGAATATAGTCAGTAATTAGCCCTGTCAAAACCGATTTTTTCATAATCGTTTATAATTGACAAACCGGTCAACATCTCGTATCAAGGATTTATGCCGAGCAGAGAGAAAATTCTTTTGCAACAGGTGATGAATGCTTTGCAGGAGGACGTCGGCGCCGGAGATATTACCAGTTTGGCGACAGTGCCTGAATCGATGACCGGTGAAGCCGAAATTGTCGCTAAGTCCGATGGCGTTATCGCGGGGTTGCCTCTGTGTGAGCTGACTTTTCTAAAAGTCGATCCCCAGATAGAATTTACGATGCTGATAGAAGACGGTCAGAAATTTAAAAAAGGCGACCGGGCGGCGTTGTTGTCGGGGCGTCTGCGCTCGATTTTGACCGGGGAACGGACGGCTCTGAATTTTCTGATGCATCTATCGGGTGTTGCCACGCTTACAAACAAAATGGTTGAGGTTGCGGGTCCGGATAAGGTGCGGATATTGGATACCCGTAAGACCATGCCGGGGTTGCGGTATGTTGAAAAATACGCAGTCGCGACTGGCGGCGGTGAAAATCACCGTTATGGCCTTTATGATATGGTTTTGATAAAAGATAATCATATTGCCGCGGCCGGTTCGGTAACAGAGGCGATAGCGAAGGTCCGCGAATTTATGGCTTCGGAAAAATTTATAAAGATTTTTCATACCGAGCCATCGGCTTTTGAAATCGAGGTCGAGGTTGAAAGTATCAAGCAGCTCAACGAGGCTCTCGACGCTAAAATCGAACGAGTTCTTCTGGATAATAAATCGCCGGAGCATTTGAAAGAGATGGCCGCTTTCGCCCGCGAGCATGAGAACGGTACGGGTGTTTTGCTGGAGGCATCCGGCAACATCACGCTGGACAACGTGGCCGAGGTGGCGGCGACGGGAGTGGATTATATTTCAGTCGGAGCTTTGACCCATTCGGCTCCGGCTTCCGATTTTTCGCTAAAAATTATCATCGATGAATAAGCAAAATCTCAATGATGTGTCGGATAATTTGGTAGATATTATTCGACGCCGACCGGATTATTTTTATACGTTTGCCTATCTAAAAAGGAAGCTCGAAATTGATGAAGATTTACTGGCAAAGGCTATCGCTCTTTTGCGGCAGACGGGATATAGAATAGAAACCCGCAAGGATACGCATTGCGCGTTTAAATCGGCTCCCGATTTGTTGCTCCGGGCGGAGATTCTGCATGGATTGAAGACAAAGAAGATGGGCCGTAATGTTCACGCTTTTCAATCGGTGCAATCGACTAATATAATCGCGCGTCAAATGGCCGAGACCGGGGCGGTCGAGGGAACTATTGTCGTCGCTGAAGAGCAGACTCGCGGCCGGGGACGGCTGGGGAGAAAATGGTTTTCTTCAAACGGGAAAGGTATTTATCTTTCGATAATAATCTATCCCGATATCAGGCCGACGATGGCTCCCGGACTTTCGATTATGACAGCGCTGGCTCTGGCTGATACCATATCGGATTACGGCGCGCCGTCGGTGAATATCAAATGGCCCAATGATTGCCTGATTAACGGACGCAAAACGGTGGGGATACTGACCGAACTTTCGGCCGAGATTGGAAAGGTGCATTATGTTATCGTCGGGGTGGGGATCAACGTCAATCAGCAGCGCGAAGATTTCCCCGAAGATATCAGGAAAAGAGCGACTTCGGTAGGAGCGGAATTGAAACGGAAATTATCCCGGGTAGAGTTGTTACAAAATTTTTTATACCAATTTGAGAAGGATTACCGTGTCTATCAAAAGTCGGGTCTTAAAAATCTGCGGAAGCGAATTGTTAAATATTCTAATCTGATTGGAAGCTTTGTCAGTCTGGGTCAGAAGGACGAAATAATTTCAGGGATTGCTCGCGATATTGATACTGAGGGGCGGTTGATTCTGGAATTACCTGATGGGAACCGAAAAGCGTTTAATGCCGGGGAAGTTACGGTAATTAAGGAATAAAAAAAGGCCGGGATATTGCATCCCGACCTCTATCGCACAGGGGGTTGGGAAGGGGGCTTTGCTACCCTTTGGAAAATCCAACGTTTTTCAATATCAGTCCCAAAGTAAACACTGCGGCGGTTACCGGCAGGAGATAGAAAAAGCTATACGGCAAAAACAACCCCAAAATAAATGCCGAAACTGCCGCCGGTAGAACCACGAAAAATATCAACTCAAAACCCAGTTTTACCAATTTGTATATTATGAGCGCAACCAAAGCGGCTACCAAAAAATATGCCGCATAGAGCCCGTTCTGCCCGAACTGGTCAACGATAAATTGCCGAATCGGATCAAGCATCTCCTGATGCTGAGAAACCTGCGAGGCAATAATATCGTTTTTTATACTCGATAGCAGACTCATTAATCTCCTGTCCTATAAATATATTCGGTCGACTTCGGTAAATCCTTAGTCCACCGGTTCAATTGTTAGACTGGATTCTCCTACCTGGGTCAACCCGATCATTCGGCTGGTCAGAAAATTCCTGGATGTTATCCATTTTTGGGATAATTCCAGAATTTCTTCCTGATTTAACTCTTCCTCCCAGTCAAGGATGATATTATCAAGATGCTGGTTTTCAACAATGACATCATCCATTGTAAGAGTAAATTTGACCTTCATGCAATCACCCGCTTTGCTATCAATAGGTTCACCGTTTCGATGTTCCTTTTGCAAGGCTAATGCCAAGCCAATACGAGAAATGAGTAATTGTTATAAGTTGTTGTATGTTAAAGAGATATGGTGCGGGCGCAACCCCATACTGGCTAATTTACCGGAATTTTGACACTTCAATACATCCAATTATATGGGCAGATTCCCATTACCTGTCGGAATGGCCAAAGTCTTTATTTTACTGCCTTTGGGGGGTAATTGGAGGAAATATCACAAGCTTAATATCGCAAAAATTATAACTCCAAAATATGGAACCACCATTGTCAAAGATGGTAAAATCAATTGGATGGGGACATCGGGTCCCAAAATTGTGAATAACATCAGGAGGAAAATTATGAAGCGGAGGTCAATTCAAGCCCTCATACTTTTGTCTTTCTTCTCAATAGTTCTATTTACCGCAAACATATCTTTTGCCGGGGATAAGGCAAAATATGGCCCGTGGATAGGCGTTTACGTCCAGCAGATAGATGAAGATATGGAGGAGGCATTTAACCTTTCTCGCAGCGATGGAATTGTTATAGTCGATGTTTTGGACGGTTCGCCGGCCGAAGAAGCAGGACTACGCAAAAGGGACATTATAGTCAATTTTAATGGGAAGAATATTGATGGATCAACTCCGCTTCGGGATTTTGTGTTGGATACGGAAGCGGGAGATGAAGTTGACGTCGTTTATGTGAGAAATGGTAAGGAAAAAACAGCCGTTGTTAAAATCGGGAATCGGCCCAAATCGTCGGCTCCCGGAGAATCAATCATCGGATATAAGGGTCCTGGCAATTACGCCTATTCATTCATTTCTGAGCCGTCCGGCTATATCGGCGTCGGCATTATGGATCTCAATGATCAATTGGGGGAATATTTTGGAGTTGAGGACGGTGAAGGAGTGTTGGTTACCGAAGTCCAGGATGATTCTCCGGCGCAAGTGGCGGGAATCAAGGCGGGGGATGTGATTACCGGAGTTGACGGTGAAGATGTCAATTCGACCGATGAACTGCGGGAAATTATCGGAGCTATGGAAGAAGGTGACCGGGCGGAGATTAGTTATTTGCGGGACAAAAGGGAACGAACGGTGACGGTTGAGATCGCGGAGCATGAGCCTGAAATTCATACGTTTTCGGCGCCTCGTATCAGGATCCCCTCACCGGGTTCAAAAAGCTATGGATTACGTTGGTTTGGCGACGACGACTTCGATATTCATTTTGATGATCAACGATCGGAGATCGATAAACTCCGCAAGGAAATAAAGAAACTTCAGGAAGAGATAAGCAAGATCAAAGAAAAGCTTGAATAAAAATCTTTACGGATAGGTAAAGAAAGAACATCACGATCACTCCTTCCTTTTTTTTAATTGTACCCTGTGCCCTCGATAATAATCGGGGGCTTTTTTTAATATATTGGAATAGAAAAATCTGCGGATAAATATTGACACATGAAGCAAATATTCATATATTCGCTTTGACTAATACTCCCCCCTCAGCCAATACCGCCCAAAACGGGAGAAATATATGAAGTGCTGGCAATTTCTTGGGGGCCAGTCGTTGAAAACAGTATACATATTATTAATAATCCTTCTTGTAGGTTTTATCAATGAGGTAGTCTGTGAAGAAACATCTTCATCAGGGGCAAATTATAGTAGTTATTTTCCGCGCTATGATTATTTCCTTAATGATGCCAACAAAATCAGGCTATCACTTACCAATTTTGGAGTTTTAGGCGCAGGCAGGCATTTTATGAATCATGCCAGTTGCGAATATCCGAAGAATTCCTATAACGAATATTTATGGGGCGCGGAATTATGGTTCGGCGGAATTATTGACGGCGACACCCTTGTATCTTCCTCTTCAATGGATACTGATGACTGGTCAGATTTGATCAGAACAGAAATATTTCCTGATTGGAACAACGGTGATCTCAAAATACGCTCAAGAAATAAAACTGGAGTGAACTATGATTTAAATGCCAATTCGGATTTGGATATTGAATTTACATTGACAGACACCATGCCCAGTACTTGGTCTTATGGGATGATGCCGGAAGATCCTTACGATAATCGTTATCACAAGCCTTTAGGTATAGTAATTAAGCATACAAGCTATACCTGGGATACTGATTACACTAAGGATTTCATTATTATTGATTATATGATTAAAAATGAAGGAAAGAAAACTATTGAAGATTTTTATATGGGAATCTATACCGTAACGGCCGTTGGTAATAAGGGCGATATGGGTGCGGGCAAAAGTAATAATGACGAGTTAATCGGTTTTAAATGTGTATCTGCATATTCTCCTGGGCAATGTGTACCGCCTGATTCGATAAATTTAATGTGGTGGGCAGATAATGAGGGCGAAGCCGTAAATAATTGCAGGTATGATTATCGTTCCCCACGGGCGGCCGCCTCATTTCAATTTCTTCGCCGTCCAAACGAAAATGCCAAAATTAATTTTAATTGGTTTGTTTCCGGATACCATTGGGCTGCTAATTTTGGACCTCAGTTGAAAGACAACTATCGTGAATTTCATTATGGAACAGGGTATCCCACTGGTGATAATAATAAATATTACCTCATGTCGAATGGCGAAATTGATTATGATCAAATGTTTACGGTTATTGACCATCAAGGTGAAGGATTTCTTCCGCCCCCTGGAATGGCATTTGCCGTTGACGTATCCAATGGCTTTTCGCCCGAGGGAGTTCTATCAACCGGGCCGGTTGATCTGGCGCCAGGTGATTCGACTTTTATGACAATGGCCTTGGTATTTGGCGATAAATTTCACTGGAAACCCTGGAGTTATCTCTGGTATCACGATCCCTGGAGTCCTGAAGCGTATTTCAAATACTTAGACTTTAGGAATCTTTTTGAAAATTCATATTGGGCTAAATTCACTTTTGATAATCCCGGGGTTGATACTGACAATGACGGATACCGCGGAAGGTATTTGTGGAAATGTAAATGCGATGACATCGATACCTGTTATGAAGAAGGTGATTTTCCGATAGATACAACCCGCGATTGTTGTTATAAAAGATATTTTACCGGAGACGGTGTTCCTGATTTTAGAATAGCTTCGCCCCCCCCGGCTCCGATTGTACGCACTATTCCCAAACACGATAAGGTAACAATACGATGGAATGGAAAAATAACCGAGGATTACATTGATTTTTTCACACAGGAAAAGG